>JBFKJL010000324.1:0-3157 GCA_041631795.1 Saprospiraceae bacterium
AATACTCATGATCGAATCCTTCAAGGCCTTTTCATTGAGTATTGGGATTTGCTCGAAGGACCTGTTGATGTTCGTATCAGTGATATGCATATGCCCCCAGAAACCGAAAATCTTCTCGGTAATCTGTTGCTTGAATCCCAGGATAACACTTGTACTGAGGATCATGACACTGACACTCAGCGCTATGGATGCGATCGCAATTTTGATGATGATGCCTGAAAACCCCGACGCTGAGGATCGGGCAATCTTATGTGCAACGTAAAATGGAAAGTTCATCATCGATCAATTCTTGCTTTTTTCATGTGCTTCATGAGTTTCAGAACTCATTTCCGGATCAGGAATCATATCTGTAAACAAACGTTTAACGACCCTTAATTCATGTGTGTATTTTTTTTTATCCACGTTGTAAATGCCCTGGTGATCAAGTCGGTCATATCTTACAACACCATAAGAATGCATCACCACCCCGGGATCCATGACTATGGCGTAATGAAGAGCTCCGCTCCTGGTATGCTGAAGGATGGCCAGATCCCCTGGGCGAACCTCGTCAATGAAATGCAAGACCTGGAAATGATCTTCAGCCGGATCATACTGACGTCCGATGTTGATGCCGAGCAATTTACACACCATTTGGACAAATCCAATCCCGTCAATACCAAATGGGGAGCGACCACCGCTCAGGTAAGGACTGTTGAGATACCGCTTGCAAATGATGTTCAATAATTTTGGGGATACGACCAACTTTGCAGGGTCGATCACCTGCCCTGAATAGTGACTGTGTACAGAGGGCAGCTTAAAGGACAACCCATCAAAATAAGGCAGATTGGATCCAATGATGACCGCGATCGCACTTTTATCCAGGCCTACAGTCTGCACCAGTTCCATGGCATAAGTTGTGGTTTGAAGATAAATGTCTGCAGCTTCCTGGTTCACGATATCAAAATGATCAGTTACGACATAGCCTTCGCTGTTGTCCATGACAAACCTGGCCCTGGAAAGGCCATTGTAGGATCTTTTAATAATACGTACAACTTCACCGAAAAGGATTTGTGTCACGAGCTTGGATGCAGGGTCGGGATCGACCTTCATCGACGAAATATTCACCTTACAGATACCGTATTTTAATAATGGTTCAGACAATTGACTCAGAATCCTGCTTGAGGAGGCTAAAATACAAATCTGGACGTTTGAACTAAGTATTTAATTGTAGATTTGCCTATAATCATGAAACAGATCTGGACCCTTCTTTTAGTTTGTATTGCGATGCTGGCCATGGGGCAGGATGAGCATTTTTCCCAGTTTTATGCCATACCCACACACATGAATCCCGCTTTGACAGGTGCGTACGAAGGGACGTACAGGATGGGCATCATTTACAGGGACCAGTGGAACAATGCCCTGGAAAGCCCATACAATACTTTTGCCTTTGGCGGCGACACGCGGCTGAACATCAATTTTTTCAACCTGAGCAAGAACGACCATTTTGGCGTCGGTGTACTTTTTATTTCAGACAGGTTCCGGGAATTCAATACCACTGCCAACCAATTGACCGCCTCTGCAGCGTATCACAAGAAACTGGACGACCGGAAATCCAAATTTCTCGGGGCCGGGATTAAGCTCGGTGTCATCCAGCGCAATGTCAATTATGACAACCTGACTTTTGAGGATCAGTTCAATCAAACGGATGGGTATACGCTGCCGACTTCCGAGCTCTTGCCACCGAACAACGTTGGTGTCTTTGACATTGCTGCAGGTATCAATTACTTTTCAAGGAGTGCCTCAGGCATAAGGCTCTACATTGGAGCGGCGATCCATCACTTCACTAATCCCGGTTTATCCTATTATGCAAAACTGGACAATCCCAATCCAACGATTGATCTTGAGCAGCCTCTCCCGACGAAGGTTGTGATCCACACGAGCCTTGACTACAAGATCAATGAAAGATTTGAATTGCAGCCAAGGATCATTTACCAGGGGCAAGGACCGAGCACCCAGGTCGACCTGGGCAACAACCTGAAGTTCAAGCCCAAAGCATCAGAAACATCATTCATTGGCGGTCTTTGGGTGACCGGAATAGATGATCTTGATGGCTTTCACCCTGAAACCATTACCCCACTTATTGGTTTAGAAAAAGGACAGTTTATTTTTGGTTTCTCCTATGATCTCCATCTTGGAAAAACAAGAGAAAGTGGACTCCCATTCAATACCCTGGAATTCTCACTCAGATTTTCCGGGGAACACCAGAATGAAGATGCATTTTGTCCGACATTTTAAAAGCTTTATAAATGATCATCAAGAGAGTTTATCAATTATTGGGTGTAATATTATTAAGTCTGTCAGTCATCTTCTATGGTTGTGTGACGGCGGACAACCAGTATTCAACCTTACCACCAGGAATTTGGCATGGGCAACTGGACATCAACGAGCCGGGCACAGAATCAGATATCGTGGCAGGGGAACGAAGTTCTCAAAGTTCATCGAGTAACTCCATCCAGATCCCTTTCAACTTTACCGTAGGTTATGTCGACGGGAAACCAATAGTCAATATTTTAAATGGAAATGAAGCTATAACTGTACAATCCATCGATATAGGCAGGGATCCTCGCACAGCCAAGGATACTATCCAGATTAGGTTCCCCGAATACGACACGCATATAGAAGGCTTTTACGAGGAGAATTATATTCAGGGATATTGGGTCGTTCACTACAGGGATCATTACAGGATACCTTTTTTTGCGGTCTATGGGCAGGATCACAGGTTCAGACACACGCCCAATGTAAAGCCAAAGGATTTTAATGGAGTCTGGAAGACGACATTTTCATATGAGAATGAGGAGGCTTACCCCGCCATTGCCGAGTTTTATCAGGATGGCGATACACTTAGAGGGACTTTCAGAACTGAAACAGGCGATTACAGGTACCTGGAAGGCGTTGTGAGGGGTGACAAGATGTTCCTTTCTGCATTTGACGGTGCCCATGCATTTTTATTTACCGGCAAACTCAATGACGGCGAGATTTTTGGCGAATTCAGGAGTGGCAAGCATTACAAAACCACATGGCGCGCCAGTCGTGAAGAGGAAGTCTCCCTGAAGGATCCGTATGAAATGACCAAATCTTTGACAAATGCACCTGTCGATTTTCAATTTCCCAATACCCA
>JBFKJL010000325.1:0-3151 GCA_041631795.1 Saprospiraceae bacterium
GATGATACTTTGTAGGCCGCATCGCCATTGAGGAGTTCGTTTTCGAGCATCCTGTCCACCCTGTCCTTGTTCATCAACAGGTTGAGGGCGTAGGACTGCAATCTCTCCACCCGTTGCATGATGCCGGGGCCGTCAGTCCGGTTCAGAATATCCTTGTCTACAAGCCATCCAGGCGTATCGAAGACATGTCTGTTGATAAATTCTACCGCTCTTTGCTGTTTTTCACGTGCCACGTGGCTTAGGACCGGTTCATTCTGATCATATGTCTTGTAGAAGGCCAAAACACCTCCAACATTATTGGCGACGTGGCCGATGTAACGTCTGAACTGATTGTGGACCTGGGAATACAATTCTTCAAGTTGGGTAAATGACTCGCCTTCTTCGGCTGTCCAGGTCAGAAGGTTCGGAACAATTCTCTTCAGGTTTTTAATGCCGAGTTCGCTGGCTTTTATGGCATCGTCTCCGAGGTCTTCGGTTTGGGCTGACGGATCAACGACACGAAACTGCTGGCGGCCATACCTGTAAAGTGGATTGTTGGCACGCTCTTTCACCCAGGTGTTGAGTATTTTGCGTTCTGTCTCTGCCGAGGTCGCATCCGTGATCAGTTTGTAACCGTAAATAATTGACCATTCGTCATACGGTCCGATATTGGGCATGAGTCCCACATCGCCATCCTCCGGCTGTGCCACATAATTGAAACGCGCATAATCCATGATCGACGGGGCCGTGCCCATCCTTTGCGTAAATGATGGTGAACGCAGGGAGTCAACGGGGTAGGCCACTGACGATCCCATATTGTGGGGCAGGCCGAGGGTATGTCCCACTTCATGAGCGGAGACAAATCGAATCAACCGGCCCATCACTTCATCATCGAAGTTTACACCCCGGGCATCGGGGTTAATTGCAGCTGTCTGGACAAAGAACCAATTGCGCAAGAGGTTCATGACATTGTGATACCAGATGATATCGCTTTCAAGGATTTCCCCTGTCCTGGGATCATGAACATGAGGGCCCATGGCATTCTGGATGTCGGTCGAAACATACCTGATCACCGAATAACGAACATCCTCCGGGGACCAGTCAGGGTCCTCTTCTTTGGATGGCGGGTCTTTGGCCATGATGGCGTTTTTAAATCCGGCTTTTTCAAATGCTGACTGCCAGTCATCAACGCCTTGTTTGATGTAGGGACGCCATTTTTCAGGCGTGGCCGGGTCGATATAGTAGATTATAGGCTTTATAGGCTCCACAAGTTCTCCGCGGGCATAGGCATCATTGTCTTTAGGTTCTAGTCTCCATCGCGTAATATATCTTTGCCTTGATGCGCGCTGATCATTCGAACTGTAATTGACCTGGTTCACCGAAAAATAGCCGACACGCTCGTCATAGTAGCGGGGCATCATGGGCTTTTCTGGTAAGAGGATGAAGGATTGATTCATCTCCACTGAAAGCGTTCCTGTCAACCTGTTGTCCGGGAGATTGGACCCATTGTAGGTCAGCACATGACGCACTTCCACATTTTGCGGAAATGACTTAATGTAGTTGACAAAAGATCGTTTTTTGTCCAGACCCTTGATGGAAAAGTTCTTCCTCTGAGATTGTGAAAGAGGGCCAATCATCTCGATATCAGATTCAAACAAGATGTCTATCTCGATGACGAAAGCTGTGGAATCCTCGTTAAACGCCTGAATGTCGAAAACCTGGATGACTGGTTCAAAATTGTTGTTTTTCACAGATTGATAAATGGGCTCATCAAAATCGGCAACACTGTTAAAGGATACCGACCGCAGCAGAATATTGTCGTCCTTCCGCTGCCACCTGACCACTTGCTGGGGTCTGGATTTGACCCCTGCACCACCAAAGTTTAAACCTTTGACAAAACCGCTGATCCTGCTGACCACAAGAATCTCCTGGTCAAGCAGGCTGAATGGAATTTCGAAAAGATATTTTTCGTCGACCTTGTGAACATGGAACAATCCTTCATCTGAAATGGCCTCCTTCGGAACCACTTCACTGTAGGGCTTGATTTTATCTTTCTTCTTTTTATCGTCTTTTTTTGGGGCTTCTTTCTTTTCTTTCTTTTTACCAAACAATTGGGCCTCAGCGCTTTGGGGCGAGAGAACAAATGCTGTAACAATCGCAAGGAACAATATGAGTCTCATACATATGGATTTGAAATAATGAGTTTAAGCAACCAAATATAGTTAAATTGATGAGCAATTGACATGCGAAATTCTTACTTGAGTGACTTCAGAAGCCTGTTGATCTTTTCACGTGTGGACCGAATTTCCGGCGTGGCCGGATGCTGGTCTGGGAGTTCATAAACAGATTTTTTGGCCCTGTCCAGGTAAACCTTCGCTGCTGTGGTATCGCCCTCCGCAATATACAATTCTGCTTTTCGGACGAGCCATGACTCCTTATGCGCAAACTGGTCCAATACAGTATATATAGCCCTGTGCGCAGAGGTATATTCATGATTTTGAGCCAGAATACTGATCTTCTCCGCAAACAGTTCAAAGCTGTTCTCAAAGTTCCTGATCCCATCTTCTAGGGCTACCATACTTTCATAATAATGGTCATAACCAGCTGTTTGGAACAGTCTGCTCAATTCGAGAAAATCGTTGGCGGTAATATGGCTTCCACGCAACTGCAATGAAGCGATCTTCGCTTCCAGGGCCTTGTTGAGCTCATTGTGCTTCAAGCGAATGCTGGCTTTCATATCAAAACCACGTGCACTATACGGATTGATCGATAGATATTCCTTCATGTAGAATTCAGCCGAATCCAGGGGATTGGTCGCATAATAGAGTTCTCCAATTTCCAGAATGGCGATGATGACCCTGGGATTGAGCGCCGACGCTTTTTTGTAAGTCTGACACTGTGCGATCAAACTGTTTACAGCTCTTGTATACCGCCCCTCTCTCAATGTACAGGACAGGATTTTCGGGATCAGAAGCAATTTGCCGGTTCAGGGATTTCAGTTCTTCTATAGGTCGCCGAAAGGGAACGCACAAAGTGTAAAAACCAGGATATTAATGAAATATAAAGTTAATGAGAAAGTGCAGACCATATATCTTTGGTTTCAATTGTACGCTGCTAAATGTCCGCATTGGATGAAAAAATAATGTTACTTGATATGTTGGCTAGTGATATA
>JBFKJL010000326.1:0-3151 GCA_041631795.1 Saprospiraceae bacterium
AAAGGGTGAGCACCGTATGCAGCAGGACGTTCCTGGAGAGTACAACTTTTGTAAATTCGGACGGGACCTACGCGACAGTTGTGATGAACCCCACTGACAATGATATGGATTACACACTCTATGTGGCGGACAAGGTGATCCAGGTCAACATCCCGGCGCGTTCAATGCAAACCGTTGTATATCAATAATTTAATAATAGATTGATCAATGATTGGTTAAAACCTGTACGATGCTGGCTAAGAAGAGTTTGAAGGACGGAATGATTGTACTTGCAGTCGTCATAGCTGTAAAGATCATCTTGCAGGTCATCGCCATTCATCCCGTGTACGAATTGCACCGCGATGAATTTTTGCATGTGGACCTGGGTTACTACCCGTCATGGGGATACACCTCTGTACCCCCGGTCACCGGTGTCCTTTCGATGCTCATCATAGCTTTGGGCAAATCGGTCTTCCTGGTCAAGGCAATACCCGTTGTATTTGGTGTGCTGTTGCTGGTGGTGCTGTGGAAGATGATCGAAGCGCTCGGCGGTGGGCATTATGCCCTCATCCTTGGTGCCACCTGTGTCCTGTTTTCTGCACTGCTCAGGATCAATACCCTGTACCAACCCAATTCACTGGAATACCTGGTATGGATCGCAGTATTTTATGTCATGATCCGATACATTCAAACCAAATTTCCGAAGTACCTCTATGCCTCGGCGCTCCTCCTGGCTTTAGGCTTGATGAACAAGTACAACATCGGCTTCCTGATCATCGGGCTCATCCCGTCGATTCTGTTTTCAGAACACAGGAAGCTGTTGGCCAACAGGCATTTTTACCTGGCTGTCTTGGTAATGGTCGCTATCGTGTCGCCCAACATTTATTGGCAGTATACCCATGACTGGCCTGTGGTCCGGCATATGCAGACTTTGGCTTCGACCCAACTGGTCAACGTGGACAGGACGGGTTTCTTCATGGATCAGTTCCTGTTTTTCATTGGGGGATTGCCCGTCATCTTTGCGGGATTCATTTCTTTTTTCAGGCATCCACCTTTCAGGAAGTACAGGATATTCTTCTGGACGTTTGTCATTGCCCTTGCTTTATATGCGTATTTACGCGCCAAGAGTTACTATACGATCGGCTTCTATCCTGTGTTCATAGCCTTTGGTGCTGTGTACCTGGAGACGCTTCTCAGGGGTGGTGTTTTGGCAAAAGTAGTCCGTCCTGTGCTTGTGCTGATTCCAATAGCCCTGATCGGTTATCTGTTTCCCGTGGTCGTGCCCGTCAAGGCACCTGCAGATATTGCCAAGAATAATGCAAGGTTCCGGATGCTGGGACTCCTCGAATGGGAAGACGGCCGGGAATACGCCCTGCCCCAGGATTTTGCCGACATGCAGGGCTGGAAGGAACTGGCTGGGCTGGTGGATGAAGCCATTCTGCAGGTGGATGACCGCACACTTTGTATTGTCCAATGCGATAATTACGGCCAGGCGGGGGCTATTAATTTTTACTCGAACCACAATGTCCGTGCCTACACCATGCATGCGGATTACATTTACTGGTATCCGCTGGAAGAAATGGAAGTGCGGGACGTAATCCTGGTGAAGAACTGGTGGGATGAAGATCCGGGGCGCGAGCGGGAGAAAGCTTTATTCGATAATGTTTTTAAGATCGGTGAGATACAGAATCCCTATGCCCGTGAAAGGGGCACTGCAGTGTATTTGCTGAAAGGGGCCAGAGGGTCAGTGAATGACGTGCTGCGGGAAGAGATTGGAAGGCGATTGGGTACAGATGATTAGGAACTGGTTTACGCATTACCCAATATTCATGCCGACGTTCACGTATAGCGTGAAGTCGAGCATCCTCAACATGGCGAAGCCAAGCAGCCACCGCCAGAGGCTGAATCCTGCGCATTGCTCCGGCTCCCAAGAAGGCTGACGGCGGTCGTCGGGATTACTCATTAATCATTATCCATTAAAAATTAATATTCCCTTAATATCATATGTACTATATTGCCAGTTGAATGACAGAGATCTACCTCATAATTGTCATTTTACTGTTTGTCCTCGCCGTATCGGACCTGATCGTCGGCGTGAGCAATGATGCCGTCAATTTTCTCAATTCGGCTATAGGGTCTCGTGTGGCGACGCGCAGGACGATCATGATCGTGGCGAGCATCGGCATATTCATAGGTGCCGCCTTTTCAAACGGGATGATGGAAGTCGCCAGGAAGGGCATATTCAATCCTGAATTCTTCTACTTCGGTGAGGTCATGATCATTTTCCTGGCTGTTATGCTGACAGATATCCTGCTGCTGGATTTTTTCAATACAGTTGCCTTGCCCACATCAACGACCGTTTCAATCGTTTTCGAATTATTGGGAGCCAGTGTGGTGGTGGCTTTGATCAAGGTGCTGGGCAATGGCATGGCCCTGTCATCCATCAGCCAGTATATCAATGTGTCGCAGGCAATTCTCATTGTCAGTGGTATATTTATTTCTATCCTCATTGCATTTGTCATTGGTGCATTGGTCCAATATTTTTCGCGTTTGTTGTTCACCTTCAGGTATCAACAGAGTAAAAGATTCGTCACAACGACCTGGGCCGGGTTAGCGATGACAACGATGACCTACTTTTTGCTGTTCAAAGGATTAAAGGGAACTTCACTGTTTACGGATGAGACGATCAATTGGCTGGATGACAATATGCGCATGCTCCTTTTGGCTGCGTTTGTAACCTGGACTGTGACCTTACACATCATCGCTTCCAGGGGCCATGACATTTTCAGGGTTGTCGTCCTGTTTGGCACATTTGCCCTGGCCATGGCCTTCGCAGGCAACGACCTGGTCAATTTCATCGGAGTCCCCATAGCCGGTTTTGAGTCCTATCTCACCTGGATCGCTTCAGGTGAAGGACCCTTTGATCTGACTATGGATGCATTGTCTGAGCCAGTCAGGACAAGACCCTACTTATTGATCCTCGCTGGTCTGATCATGATCGTCACGTTATGGTTATCCCGGAAGGCCCGTTCCGTCACTGATACAGAGGTCAGTTTAGGTCGCCAGGATGAAGGCCATGAGCGTTTCACACCTCATCCATTGGCACGATTGACAGTAAAGCTTGGAGTGTCTATCGCCCATCTGGCACAAAAGATCGTGCCGTCGGGGATCA
>JBFKJL010000327.1:0-3138 GCA_041631795.1 Saprospiraceae bacterium
AAAGGTGGCTCCCACCAATATGCCTAAAGCCGCCACGATCATGATGGTTTTCATGGATGCTGCTTTGGAGCCGACGGCAGAATTCAGAAAGTTCACTGCATCGTTAGAGACTCCAACTATGAGGTCTGAAATAGCAAGAATAAAAAGGAGAATAACAAGGACAAGATAAAATGTAGCCATTTGGTTGATTTTTCAGTTTTCCGAAATGCCAAAATATGAAATTTTATTTATTGTACAATAAATCTGAAAACATGGTTTATCCAATTCTGAAATGTATTTGTATCTTCAGAAAATGTGATAAAATTCCAGCGTTTTGAGATACAAGGAAGGATTCCTCATTCAAATTATAATTTACGTATCCCTATGGTTGTGGGACGAATATGTCGGGTTTCTCATGTGTATTGTCATGGGGGCGATCATGACCGGACTGCTCATCTTTTCGTGGGTGGTCGAATTGATCGAAAAATCCAAGGTGCCGAATGCCTATTTTAAATGGATGGCCCTGTCTATTGTTCCGCCTCTTATTGTCCTCCTGGCTTTTGCCCTATTGTCTAAAGGCGATTTCTACTGGCTCATATAGATCTTTTATCCTTCTGCCCATCCATGGTCCGGATTCTGAGTGTTGATTTTAATCATGGAATGAGTGACATATATCATTTCATGTGATGATTCTATCGCTGTAAATTCAACTCATTCAGCGGGTATTCTCGAGGAATAAAGCCATAATCTGTCTGTCAATATATAAACTGAAAACAATGAAAAAGCTCATTTCCTATCCCGGTATCTTCTTTTTGTTATTCACTTCCATGCTCTTTGCCACAAACCCTGAAAATTCAAGATGGTGGATCAACATCTCAGAAGATTCTGGTGCACTCCCTACAGGATTCAAAGACTATTATCCTGACATAAAAACATACAACAAATACGTACATGTTTTGTGGCTTACAGATACCGATGACGGGAAGGAGGTCAACTACAGGAGATCTGCGGATCGAGGTGCCAACTGGGAGACCGGGAAGACCTTGTTCGAAGGAAACCTGAACAATAGCATGCAGTTAAACAGGATGGCTGTATCCGGGAAATATGTACATACAGTTTCTGTAGACGGATCATTTAATGCAAATATTTATTACAGACGCTCCACAAATAATGGTAACACGTTTGGTCCAGTGGACACATTGTTTTCAACACAGAATGAGGTTCAAAACCTTCGGGTCAGGACAAGCGGTTCAAACGTCTATATCGCTTTTACCTGGGAATGCCACTTCTGCACACCAAGAAAGATATTGTACCTGATGATTTCTCAAGACAATGGCCAGACCTTTTCCGGTCCGATTGAGATCATGCGCGATGAAGCCGGCAACCACACCGAGTTCAGTGATATGGCTGTAAATGGCGATAATATTTACCTGACCTATTTTGAAGGCATTGGCCCCTGGTATAATTACGATTTCAATCTTCACCTGGCGGTCTCCAACGATAATGGCCAGACCTTCAATGACCGGATTATTTCAGTACCAAAATCCGACGGACTCCACCACCCTTTTTTCATGCAGAATCACTTTTCAGGATACACCAGTAAAATCGCAGCCAGCGACAACAATGTCTGGGTTATTTTTTCCGGCCTCGACGAAAACGATGAGAATACAGTGTTTGTCAGAACGTCGAATGATGCGGGGATGACATTCAGGGATGCCGTGAAGATACAAGGGGACTATCGAAACATTGAGACAGCCTTGGAAAACATTGCCGGACGAGGCCAATATGTTTACGCTCTCTTTTTGACAAAAGATGGCAAAGTCATCATGTCAAGATCAGATGATGCCGGCCAAACGTTTGGTCCGCCAGAACCAGTGACGCATCCTGAAAACAAATTTACAGTTGGCACATGGGAACCCAGGCTGGCCCTTGAGCCAAATGGATTTGACGCCCATATCATTTCCACCAATGTCATGCATACGAAAATCAAACACAATGAAGAACGCTTTGATACGGATTTCATCGGCTACTACGGATTGTCAAACCAAAGAAGACCAGGCGTCAGCATTGACAACCAGGGATATATTCATATGATCATTGAAGCCGGGGGATACTGGTTAAGCACAGGAATCTTCACGGATATAGACATTTTTTACAGAAGACTGAATCCCACCCTCAATCCAAACCCTCCGTCCAGAAAAGCTATTAAACTCTCCCATGTCCAGAATTCCGGGAATGGGACAGGTACGGAGCAGGCAGATAACATGGTCATTTCACCATCTGAATCCCTGTCATTTGACGGTGCATTTTCCATCGAAGTCTGGGTTAAACCGGACTCTGTGGGCATCGATCAAAGAATCCTCACCCAGGCCCATAAGAACCTGTGGGCAGGCAGTGTCGGGGACCCCCAGGCCCTGATCCTTTGGATTCACAATAATAATCACATTGTCGCTGGCATCAATACCGCAACTGGCGGATACAGCATCTGGAGCGATAAACAGATCAAAGCCGGCTTATGGTACCACCTGGCATTGACATATGATCCGGATGCCAATGGGGACAACTTCATCCTGTATATGAATGGTCGACGGGCAGCATCTACAAAGGTTGTAGGCAAACTGACTTATGATGATTTGCACTGGGTTTTGGGATTCAATGGCAATGCCAACATCACTGAAGGCTTCACAGGCATGGTCGATGAACTCAGGTTTTGGAACCAGGCAAGGACTCAGGAAAGCATTCAGGAGATGATGTATGATCCATTGGCAGGCAACGATGAGGGTTTGAGCGCCTATTATAATTTTGATGGCATTTACATGGGACAGATCCACGATATTACCGGAAATCGAAATTACGGGTATTTGATGTATCGCGAAGTGCTCAACGCATTCGAGATCAACGAACCCGATATCGGTTTTGATTATGTCCAGAAGGGATCGGAAGTCTATTTCACTCAGTTCTCAGATAAATGTGAAACCATTTCCTGGGATTTTGGAGACGGCCAAACTACTGAACTGAAGAATCCCCGGCACGTTTATGAAAATCCAGGCGTGTATGAAGTTTGCCTTAACGCAGCATGTGAGGACGTCAATGGTTCTACGTGCGAAACCATTACAGTTGAGGGGATTGAAAAAGTTTTCCCTTTAGTTGGTGGAAATC
>JBFKJL010000328.1:0-3113 GCA_041631795.1 Saprospiraceae bacterium
ATAAAATCATTGATATCCGCCAGTACTTCGAATCCGATGGGAAGCTCACTTTCGATGCACAAAGAAACCGGGTTTATACCCGACACCTGGCAGACATGCTGGTCAAAAATTACAAAAGAGAGAACGTCGTACTCACCTCTCATATACTGACTTTTGTATGTTTTTACCTGTTTTGGAAAAAACAGGACGACATGGACCTTTTTTCCTTGCTGACGTTACCCGATGACTATTTTGCACTCACGAGAAACGAGGTGGTCCTGGAAATCGACAAAATACTCGGACACCTCAAGGTGTTGGCGGCCAAAGGTGGTGTACAGCTGAATCAAGACCTGGCCCGTATGGAACCCGAAGAAATTATTGAAGATGGCATCAAACAAATCAATCTGTATCACCTGCGTAAACCATTGTACCTGGAAAATGATTTCATAAAAAGCCGTCACTTGTTGTTACTTTACTATTACAGCAACAGGTTGATAGGTTATGAGCTCGAATCCATCATTCATAAAGTAAGCCATCGCCAGGCTCAGGCGTTGCAGGCAGTTTAGTGACAGCATTGTGAATTACATCATTTTTGATCTTGAGGCGACTTGCTGGAGGGGATATCCTCCCAAAGGAATCACGGAAATCATCGAAATCGGGGCATTGAAAGTAAACCGTTATGGTGAAGTAGAGGATTCTTTTTCCAGGTTCATAAAACCCGTGGTGAATCCGCTGCTGAGTGGTTTTTGTAAAAATCTCACTTCGATCCGTCAAGAGGATGTCGACAGGGCCGCCACCTTTCCAAGGGTGATTGATTCATTCATGGAATGGGGAAGATTTTATGAAGAAGACTACTATTTATGCGCATGGGGGGCAGATGATGCCATGCTCCTAAGAAATGATTGCACGCTCCACGATGTAGAAGACGACTGGCTTATCAATTTTGTCAATGTTAAAAAAGCCTATAAAAGACTGAAGGGTCTGCAGCACGCATCCGGACTGAAATCAACGGTTCGAAAGGAGGGATTTGATTTTACAGGATTGCATCATCGAGCCATCAGTGATGCCGAAAACCTTGCGAAAGTTTTTGTGAAATACCTCGAAGAGTGGGGAATCGACTGAATGATATGCGTGCGATTGATCGATGGAACATTTAAGAAAGTCTAAATAAACCCAATATTGAAACTATTTATACGACTTTTGTCTTTTGAACACATAACAAATACCTTAAATCTATAATTCTCAGAAATGAAAAAAGCAATACTTCTTTGTGTAGCCTGTCTAATGACCATGGTGACGACCTTGGCTGTCGCCCAGTCAGACAAGGGAACCATTACCATGGAAATAGTTGATGTGACTTCCGACAATCAACAGGTGGCTGCCCAACTGCAAATGATGAAGGGCACCCAGCTCAATGTATATTACAAAGGACAAGTTTCTGTCACCAGCATGAACATGATGGGTGGCATGGTAGTAACGAATGTAAAAATGAGTGAAAAAGGCGATATGGACATGCTCATGACCATGATGGGTCAAAAAATATGGGTCCAGGCCTCAAAAGCAGAACAAGACAGGGCAAGGGCTGAAAATGCCAATGCGATGACCGATCTCGATATTGAATACGACGAATCCGACACGAAGAATATTGCAGGTTTTGACTGTTACAAAATGATCGTCACCTCCCCGGATAACGAAGGCTTTAAGCTCGAGGCTTATATCACGCCAAAATTGAAAATTAATGCGGCTATGATACAGAATGTGGATATCTCCGAGTTCAGGGGAGTCCCACTCGAATACATCATTTCCTCTGCGGTACCCGGTATGGGAGGTAGCATGAACATGGTATTCTCCACCACGAATTATTCCAACGATGTGGATGACGCCATGTTGCAATTGAATACGGATGGTTTTACGAAAATGACCCTTCAAGAATTCATGAGTTCTATGGGTGGAGCCATGGGATTTTGATCGAGATATTTACAACGTATAAAAGGGGCTTATAGAGCCCCTTTTTTATTTTATCCCGATACTCACTACTTTCGGCTGCACAATGAAAATAGTACAAATCACAGATAGCCACATTGGTCAGGAGTCGGAGATCATCAGGGGAGTGGATGTAAGGAAAAATTACCTGCGGATCCTTGAAGCAGTTACGGCGTGCTCACCTGATTTGGTCATTCACACGGGCGATATGTGCGCTTTTGAGGGCGATGCCGCAATCTATCGATGGATCTCCAGGGTAACCAGGGATCAATTGAAAGAAATACCGTTCTATGCCATACCGGGCAATCACGATGATTCGCGTATGATGGCTGCAGAGTTCCGGTTGCCTATGCATCCTGAACAGGGTGAAGTTTTTTATTCGATTCAGAGCCCGTATGGCCGGTTATTGATGGCCGACAGTGCCAGGGGAAGATTGTCTGACATCCAATTGGAATGGTTAAAGCTATCACTCCAGGCCAACAATAAGCACACAGTAATTTTTATTCATCATCCTCCATGCCTGTGTCATGTGCCCTATATGGACGACAACTACGCACTTCAAGACAGAAAAAGGGTCATGGACACCATTCAAGGAGAATCAAATGCGGAGGTTTTCATTTTTTGCGGGCACTACCATGTGGACAAGTCTATTCATCTTGACAATGTCGATGTTTTCATTACTCCTTCCTCTTATTTTCAAATTGACGCCAGTCAAAAAGATTTTGCCGTAGACCATTACAGGGTAGGCTATCGAATGATCGAAATTACGGACGAAGCACTGATTACCAGCGTATATTATTTGACCTGATCTCGTAAACACCTCCTAAATCATCATATCCAAGTAGAAGCAGTAAAATGCAGAGGCAAGATATTCGATGCGCTGACAACAGGGATTTGCTATCAATGTGATATCTTAGAAATCGATCAGTTTCTCCAGCGTGTTCAAAAGATTCCTGAATTCGGGCGCAATCGTAGCAGTAATGCTGGGTTGTTCATGCCCCGGACTGTCTCAGAAGATTTCAAGTTTATTGACCAACTATGTTTTATCCCATCACCAGGAAAAAATATATGTTGCCCACGACAGGGGCTACTACGCTCCGGGAGAAACCATCTGGTGCTTGGTCCACATGGTCGATGGCATCCACCACCAG
>JBFKJL010000329.1:0-3100 GCA_041631795.1 Saprospiraceae bacterium
CATTCTAGAAATTTTGAAACGAGGTGGCCATGGTCAAAAACTCGTGCCACGAGGAATTCGTGGCACGAGTTTTCATTTTGAAGTTTTTAACAGGATTGAATTTAGAGCTTTAAAAGCACACTTGATTTGCCATTGTACAGCACATAATAACAACCTCGCTCCAGTTTATCAAGTGGAATTATAACTGGCGTTCCATCACTTGAAGTTAACGGCCATGAATAAACCATCTGGCCTATGGTGTTATAGATTTGAATCTGCTCAATGACCTGATCGTGACTTTGAAACCAAATAAAATCGTGCGCCGGATTCGGATATACACTGACTGTCCCCTTTTCTTCGGATTGAGGAACTGATGACAACCCATTAAATGTGTTTTGAATGGCCCGAGCCACTTTATTCCAGCCACTCTGGTCATCTCGCAATCTGCTTTTTTCCTGTTCCAGGTGAATAAATCGACCACTGGAATATTGGGCATTAGACTGGCAGGGATCCATACTATTGTTGACCAGCCTGCCCTGGGTATTCGTAAAACCCGTGAGGCGCGCCCAGGACAAATTGATATGGGGCATCTCGTAATAGAGATCTGGATCTTCCAAAACCAGGTTTTCCCCGAGCAGGTAAGCGAAATCCGGATCAGGCCTATCCCGGGTGCCATTACTGATGATCAGGTAGGGATCATCGGGTTGTTTGCCAAAACCATGCAATGATATAAAGACAGTTTGATCCATAAGCCTGACCAGGACATCCGTTGTCTCCTGGAAAAATGACTGAACAGTATGGGCCACGTCTGATATTGGGTAAGGTCCCGATGGTCCGCAAACAGATGTTGTCCCACTGCACGATGACAAATCGGGCTGGTTGCACCGGTGGGTTCCCGGGAGACAAAAGAACATGGAAGCCGTCTCCAGGAATACATGGATACCCTGTACACCCGTATTTGTATCAAATCGTGGATGCGGACTTTGAATGACCGTAGGTAAAAGAAAGGCTGGATTGTAAATATAGGTGCCATGGAAATTCACTCCTTCGTCCTCCAATATGAAGAATACTGTATTGACCACAGTATCTTCAAATTGTATCAGCTGGTAATTGACCTTGAAGGCCTCTTCAGCACATTTTGTATAATCGTTTTGGACTAAATATGATATTGCTTCTGACCAAACCATTAAATCATCCTGCGATGGCTGAATGTAATGATCACCTTGCGCTCCGGGAAGAGATTCTATGATCTCAGACATATACATGAAGAGACTGCCGCTTTTTTCTATCTGGGCAATAGATGGCGGCCCGGTGAAAAAAATAATGCTTATCGCTACGACCAAATACCTCTTCACAACTTATCAGATTTTCTGAAATCAATTCAACAGACCATAATTAATCTGGTATCATTATTTCCGGTTCAGGACTTCAATTTATTGAAATTTTCATTGAAACGATCTCGTGCCACGAGCATTTCGTGGCACGAACTCAATGTAAAGTGCTCATCTGACAAACTCACAGCACATCAAATCATTTAATTCAAGGTAAAAATGGACCTCCAGTGACATTCGTGCCACGAGAAACTCGTGGCACGAATGTCGAAAGTTCCCTAAATTCAAAAGACCAAAAGATCAAACCTGAACATATCAGAAAATATATTGTTAGGCTGCATAATGTCTAACATTGGCTTTTCCAATTATGCGGACCTGTTGATAAATTCTAATATGGACTTTAAAGATTTCAAACTCCTGACCCTGAATAGACGCTCGATTTTTCCCTCTGTGTACTCAGGGGAAGTCATCGATGATTCTGTTGTAACTGAAATACTTGACATTGCCCGCTGGGCGCCCAACCATAAAATGACAGAACCCTGGCGCTTTAAGGTGTATTCAGGGAAATCAAAAATGATCCTGAGCGATTTCCTCGGTCACTATTACAAGGAGAATACACCAATTGAAAAGTTCTCAGAGACCAAGTACAAAAGAACAATGGACAAACCGCTCAAATCCAGCCATATCATTGCGCTTTGCATGCAAAAAGATCCACAGGAGCGTGTACCCGAATGGGAAGAAATAGCCGCCGTGTCCTGTGCCGTGATGTCCATGTGGCTGGCCTGTACGTCCCTGGGACTGGGATCGTACTGGAGTTCGCCTAAATCCGTAACTTCGGGCCCGGAATTCCTGAAACTGGATGCAGGTGAAAGATGTCTCGGACTCTTCTACATCGGTGTCCCCAAGGTCGTCCCTGAGACGAAGGTGACTAGGCGTCCTCTCTCTGAAGTCGTCGAATGGATATAAATTCAATATTCTGAAAGCATAAATAGAAAGGCATTTATGAAAATTCTCGTTTTTGGCGCAAGCAACAGTTCAACTTCCATCAATAAAAGATTTGCCACTTTCACATCCCAATTCTATGATGATCACGACATCTCGATCATTGATCTCAATGACTTTGAAATGCCCCTCTTTAAAACAGACAGGGAAAACATTGACGGGATTCCCCAAAAGGCACATGATTTTTTGGATCTGATTAAGAGCCATGATGCCCTGATCATTTCCCTGGCCGAGCACAACAGCAACCTGACTGTAGCTTTTAAAAATATATTCGACTGGACTTCCCGTATAGATGGCAAGGTCTTCCAGGAAAAGCCGATTCTTCTGCTCAGCGCTTCTCCCGGCAGCCGCGGTGGCGCCAATGCCATGGGTATTGCCCTGAAGTTCTGGCCCTTCAGCGGAGGACATATTACAGCACACTTCTCATTGCCCTCATTCTATCAAAATTTCGACGATGCTGAAGGCATTACAGATTCCCAATTGCGAAAAGTATATTTGAAAGAAGTGCAGATTTTCAAAGACCACCTTGAGTCTTTGCATCAGGAAGACATAAATTGATCAATCCTGGATAAAACCTAAAGTCAGGAATTATTCTCCTTCACCCACGCGTTTCCCTTCATCCTCCAATCCTGTCGTCCTCCTGCGCGCTGTCTTGACCGATGAACTTCCGAAGTTGTAGCTGATGCTCACTGAACCCCTACGGCTATCCCAGAAACCCATGCCTGTAGCCACCAGTCCGTCAAAAGTGGAGGAACCGCTCCAACCTGCCTGGAGGAAAACATCCTGAA
>JBFKJL010000330.1:0-3087 GCA_041631795.1 Saprospiraceae bacterium
ACCCGATTCTTTCATGATGCGAATGGCGGATTCCAGGGCTTTGGTGGAATTGCCCTGGTAGGTGCCAAAGGGCAGGTCGACAACGACGAGGCAGCGCTTGATGGCCCGGATAACAGAACTGGCGTGGTAGATCATCTGGTCCAGCGTAATGGGCAGCGTTGTTTCATGGCCCGCCATGACATTGGAGGCGGAATCGCCGACCAGGATAATGTCGATGCCTGCCGAATCGATGATCCTGGCCATGCTGAAATCATAAGCCGTGAGCATCGAGATCTTTTGGCCTTCATTCTTCATTTCCTGGAGGGAATGCGTGGTGATGCGCTTGAAGTGTTTTTTTGCTGCCGACATTTTGCACAATTTAGAGGCGAAAGATATAAAAATGATGTTGTTATAAGCGTTATCGGCCTGTATTCATTTTAGAATTAAAATCTCATTCGGTCGAATAAAAACGTAATAAAACATATTTTTGCGCCATGAAGCGACTCCTGATATTTCTGATCACCTTGACGGCAGTCATATCGTGCGATAATGAACTCGAACTTATCGAGGAAAAGAAGGACATACCCATCGTGTATGGCCTCCTTTCAGTGTCCGATACAGCCCAGTATATCCGCGTGGAGCGGGCATTTGTTGATGAAACGCAATCGGCATTTGAGCTCGCGATGGATCCTGGTGCGCTGTACTACCCGGATGCTGTGGTTCAGCTTGAAAGGGCTTCTACAGGCAGTCTTTTCAGCCTGACAAGGGTTGATGGAACCGAAGAGGGCTATCCCCGCGATGCCGGTGCCTTCGCCCAGTTTCCCAATTACCTCTACAAGATCAGGAATGACGCCATTGACCTTGTGCCCGGCGAGAACTATATTCTTCGCATCAACAGGGGGGACAATCAGCCCGAGGTCACTGCCAGCAGCATCCTGATCGAGGATGCCCGCATTATCAGGCCGACGAATACAGGCAGCCTGGACTTTGACTATATCCAGGGCACGAATTTTCGCTGGTCAGGCGGAGAGGGTGCCGTGATCTTTGATATCTACCTGAAGATCAATTACAGGGAAAGAAATGTCGTTATCGGCGGTAATTTTGAGTCCAAAAGCGTCCTCTGGCAAATGGGGCAGAGCCTGGTGAACCAGGAACTCGAGGTTGTGGGCATAGATTTTTACGGCTTCCTGGGTGGCGCCATCCCTGTGGATACCGATGTCGACAGGCGCATGGATGATGTCGACGTCATCCTCGACAGCGGCGGCGAAGAGATCCGTGAATACATCCAGGTGGGTTCGGCCAACCTGGGCATCACCTCTTCCCAGGATATTCCCACCTATTCCAATCTTTCAGAGGGCAGGGGCATCTTTTCCTCACGCAACAGGACCTGGAAGTATGGCGTCCCGTTGACCCCGGGAACCATTGATTCCCTTGTCGATGGCACCATCACCCGGGACCTGAATTTCAGGCGGTAAACTGACGTTCTGTCAGTCTGTCAGGTGTAAAACTGTTAAGTCTTCAGGTACATATGCCTGAAATGATGCATTTGTGTCAGTTTTTGGCATTGGCATATCTATTGATCTCTCCTTGGTGTAAAAATTTTTGAAAAATAACTTAAACAGATAAAATGGGAAAAATAATAGGTATAGACCTGGGAACTACAAACTCTGTCGTCGCCGTGATGGAGGGCAATGAGCCAGTAGTCATCCCTAATGATGAAGGCCGCAGAACGACGCCATCAGTTGTGGCTTTTCTCGATAATGGCGAAAGAAAAGTGGGTGATCCGGCCAAAAGGCAGGCGATCACGAATCCAACGCGGACAATTTCTTCGATCAAGCGCTTTATGGGGCATCGTTTTGACGAGGTCAAAATGGAAACGGGCCGTTCTACCTACAAGGTGGTGAAAGGTGACAACAATACGGTGCGTATTGAGATCGAAGACAGGAAATATACGCCTCAGGAGATTTCGGCTATGGTCCTTCAAAAGATGAAGAAAACGGCTGAGGATTTTCTGGGTCAGGAAGTGACAGAAGCTGTTGTCACGGTCCCGGCTTACTTCAATGACTCGCAAAGGCAGGCCACCAAGGAGGCCGGAGAGATCGCCGGTCTCAAGGTGTCCAGGATCATCAATGAGCCGACGGCGGCCGCACTGGCCTTTGGTCTTGACAAGAAAAATCATGATATCACAATAGCCGTCTTTGACCTTGGAGGTGGAACATTCGATATTTCCATACTCGAACTCGGAGAAGGTGTCTTCGAGGTGAAGTCCACGAATGGTGATACGCACCTTGGTGGGGATGACTTTGACCAGGCCATCATTGACTGGATGGCTGCTGAATTCAAATCATCAGAGAATATTGATCTGAGAAAAGATCCCATGGCTTTACAGCGTCTCAAAGATGCGGCTGAGAAAGCGAAGATCGAGTTGTCTTCTTCTGTGGAAACGGAGATCAACCTGCCGTACATTACGGCTGTTGATGGTGTGCCAAAACACCTTGTGATGAAGCTGTCACGTGCAAAATTTGAGCAATTGACTGATAGCCTTGTTGAGCGAACGCTGAAACCATGCGTAGAAGCACTAAAAGATGCAGGCTTGTCCAAATCAGATATCGATGAGGTGATCCTCGTGGGCGGATCGACCAGGATCCCGAAGATCCAGGACGCTGTAGAGAAGTTCTTCGACAAAAAGCCCAACAAGAGTGTCAATCCCGATGAGGTTGTCGCCATTGGTGCGGCCATCCAGGGTGGGGTTCTTTCAGGTGATGTCCAGGATGTCTTGTTACTGGATGTGACACCGCTTTCCATGGGTATAGAGACCATGGGCGGCGTGTACGATGTGGTCATCGAGTCGAATTCGACCATCCCGATGAAGAAGTCCAAAGTGTATTCTACAGCTGCTGACAACCAGCCGAGTGTAGAGATCCACATTCTCCAGGGTGAGCGTTCCATGGCGCGGGACAACAGGACGGTCGGCCGGTTCATCCTCGACGGCATTCCGCCGGCGCCTAGGGGTGTGCCCCAGATCGAGGTGACCTTCGACATGGATGCCAATGGTATTCTCAATGTCTCTGCCACAGACAAGGGCACTGGCAAGGAGCAGAAGATCCG
>JBFKJL010000331.1:0-3083 GCA_041631795.1 Saprospiraceae bacterium
TGGTGATGGATTCCAGATGCCCGGTGTTTTTGTGATTCATAATGGCAAGGTGCAAAACAGCTATGTCCATAACCTGATCAGTGACAGGCCGGATTATATAGACCTTGTGAGCTGCTGTACTGCCTGAGCAATTATTCCCAATCCACTGCGTTTTACTTCTGAATATAACGATTATGAGATTTTCAGTTCTTTTTGCGGCATTCTTAAGTGCTATCCATATCGGTGCCCAGGATTCGTTGTCACTTGATCAAAAATTGCATTTTTTTGGTGATGTGATGATCAATGCTGCTGAAGGCCCTAACAGGGTTTACGCAGGAGAAGTTTTCGTTCAGGCAATGCGTGCCCTTGTCTCATCCGATGATGCCTTCGAAGCTGATTACAAAGACATTCCATGGATTTCTGTCCTTGAAGATCCTGACACGACCTTCAAATTGATCACATTCCAACTCAAGATCGATGACGACAATTACAAGTACTATGGTTTCATGGTTTTTCCCGGTGATGACGCTTTAGAGCTCAGGGACATAAATCCGGAAGTCCGGGATGCAGAGTTCATGTCGTTTACGGCTGACCAGTGGATGGGGGGACTCTATTATAATATGATCCCCTTCATGGAAGGCAAGACCAGACGTTACCTGCTTTTTGGGTATGATGGCCACAATAGCATGGAGCGCATCAAAACTGCTGAAGTCCTCGAATTTGTAGATGGACAGCCGGTCTTTGGTGTGCCTTCATTTTTTACATCCGATGATGCTAAAGATGCAATATCACGTTTGATCCTCAAATATGCGGCTGATGCCCGCGTGACCCTCAATTATAATACGGGCATGAAAATGATCATTTACGACCACCTGGCCTTGCGCATGGGACAGCTGCCCGGTCAGGGACCGACTTATGTGCCGGATGGCACTTATGAAGGTTTCAGGCTAGAGAATGGCAAATGGATGTACGTCGAAAAGGTCTTCGATCATAAGTATGAAGAAGCACCACGACCTGTGCCCGTCTTTGGCGAAGGCAGGGAGGATCCCACCAAGGGGAAGTAGTTATTCCGAAATGTCTTCAAAAACAAATTTCCAGAAAGGCCCCGGGTCATCCCGGTTGAAGCGGGTCAATTCAGAGGCGCGCATCCCGGCGATCCATATAATCTCATTATCCGACAGGATCAGCCATTTTTCATGCTTTGAGAACCGGTCAACCTTTTCATCGGTAAAAAACTTTTTAACTTTCTTTGAAGCTCCATTCATGCCAAAGGGTTGAAAACGATCACCCGGCTTCCAGCGCCGCACGGTCAGAGGAAAATTTAAAACAGCTTCAGAAACGAACAACACCTTTTGATCATCAGTTTTTACCCAGCTATCTTCAGCAGTCGCTGAAATGAGTGCACCTGGTAATTCAAGGATAGGATTTTCATCAGGACTAAACATGAAGATCAGGTCAGACTTGTCCGATAAAGGGCAGACGATAATCGTATTCCTGTCTATGAGAATTTCATGTGTTTTTGTGTGTACGAACCTCCCAGGCGTATGCCAGTTATCAGTAACCATTTCGGCTTGTGCGCGATTCATCCCATACTTTTTAAATACATGGTAAACTGCCATTTTGTTGTGGGAGAAATTCAGGAGATCACTTATGTTGTAGATATATTTATTCCCCTGAGAGATGCGGGGTATGAAGCTGGTGATCACTTCCTCCATGAGGGCGGCATCATCTGATTGTCGTTCTGCAAGGGCCAAAAGGCGTTGCGACAGGTGCGGGAATAAATTCTCAAGCCGGGGGATGATCTCAAGCCTGAGAAAGTTTCTTGTATAACCGGGGATTTCATTAGAGGTGTCGGAAACATAGGTGATGTTATTGTTTTTGGCGTAAGCCACAATATCCTTCTTCGTGAAATGGAGGAGAGGCCGCGTTATCTGACCGGTGACTTCAGGCATGCCGTGGACGCCATTACCCCGTAGGATATTCATCAGGATGGTTTCGGTCTGATCGTCACGGTGATGTGCGGTGACGATGTGCGTGTACCTTTGTTTGTCCGCTGTTTTCCTGAAAAACGCGTACCTGTAGTGGTGAGCAAGATCCTGGAAATTGCCGTGGGCCTTGTCCTTGTCTGACATGACGGCATAATGACAGACCAACGCATTTTTTGTGCAGTATTCATTCACAAAACGGGCATCTGCATCGGACTGCCCATTCCTCGTCCGGTGATTGATGTGCGCTATGCCGATTGAGATTCCTGTGCGCATGAAAAGGTGGGTCAGGACCATGGAGTCCACACCCCCGCTGACGGCGAGCAATACCTTGTCTGCTGATGGATCAATGCCCAAGCTGTGTATCGTTTGTAAGAACTTCCGAAACATTTCCAGAATATCAGTTATCTTCGCGTATAAACTTTGTTTAATATGAATAAGCCAGCTTACTTATTACTAAGCTTTTGTTTCATATTGTTGATTGCCTGTCAATCGGATAACAAGAAAACCAGTGCAAACAATTCCACCCCTAAAGATAGGCTTGAATCGTTAAGAAAAAGCCCTGGAAACAATTTAAATATATCGGCTCTGCGTTCCCAGGCCCTTTCAATACTTGATTACCGGATCAAGGAGGATGGTGAGCCCTATGCTATCGTTGAGGCCGGGTGCTGGGAATATGAGTTTGTTTTCAAGGGTGAGATGTCGAAACCTGGAGATCACGCCGGGGAGTGGATAGACTTTAAGCCGGATTTTACTTACCAATACGGCCTTTATAATGAAGTCCAGGGGTCAGGGAGGTACCATTACAGTCTTGACAAGACACAGATCCTCATGGTGGACAATGATGAGAGCATTAAGCCGCAAGAATGGACTGCCAAAAATTCCGGGGACGTCATGATCCTCGTGGGGACCTCTACCTACCAGGACAACGCCACCCAGATGAAGCTGCAGCGGAGGGTTACCTGCCCTCAAAATTAACCTGAATCCATGTGACTGACAATGTTCCTACTTGTAAATGCCCTGTCTCGATAGCCAGCGCTGATACCTGTTGGCATTGACGTTGTGCTGGGCAAGTGTCTTTGCAAAGAGATGTCCACCGATATTGTCTGGATCTGCACA
>JBFKJL010000332.1:0-3077 GCA_041631795.1 Saprospiraceae bacterium
CCGCTGCACGAGTGGATCCGGCAATCGGTTTTCGAGCCCCTGGAAATGAGTCACAGTACGATGATATGGGACCAAGGGCTGGGCCAAAATTCCGCCACCCCGCATGACCGCAAAGGCGTCCCCGCCGACAAATTCCACCCGACTGAAGCCAATGCCGCGGCCAGCCTGCATACCACGGCGGGAGATTATGCGCGTTTTCTGGCGGCCCTGTTGGCCGGTGAAGGGCTGTCAAAAGCATCACATGATATGATCTTGTCCTCACAGCAAATTGTCGACCCCAATTGCTCGCAGTGCAGCGAACCCAACAGCGATCCTGGCTTTAGGGATGTGTCCTGGGGTCTCGGCGTCGGGATGGAGCATACGGGCAAAGGAGATTATATCTGGCACTGGGGCGACAATGGCAACTTCAAAGCCTATTTCTGTGTGTCGCTGGCCACCGGCGATGGCATCGTCTATTTCGCTAACAGCCACGGCGGCCTGTCCATAAGGGATCAACTCGTGGAGGCGGTATTGCCTGGTGATCATCCGTCGCATCGATGGGTGAAATACGAACAAAAGAAATTATGAATTCATAATTCATAAGTGATCGATCAATTCGTTAATCATAAATCATTGATCGTTAATCTTTCCCGATATTCATCGTTATCTCCACTTCACTCTGACATTCGTTAATCTTCATTACTTCAACAGGTCGGAAAATTTGTTCCCTTCCTGAGAACCCACCTTAAAGGATGTCCGCCCGCTCGAGATTCAAAATTCGTTGATCGCTATTCTTCATTCTTCATCCATTATCCGATTGTTAGTAACTTACTGCTGCCGGGGCACCCAGCATGAAAAGCAAGTGTGCACGTATCGGCGCAAACGGACCATCCGTGAATATTAAAGACCTCATCGACGAACTGCGGCAACGCAATGTAATCAAGTCCGCCATTGCTTATCTTGCTATTTCATGGCTTGTCCTGCAGATCGCCTCAATTCTTGTCCCCGCCTTCGACGGGCCGGAATACGCGATGAAGGTTCTTATATATGTGCTCATCGTTGGTTTTGTATTGTGGATCGGTTTCTCCTGGCTTTATGACCTTACGCCTGAAGGATTTCAGAAAACAGAAAATGTCAGAGATCATGAAGCCGTCCGCAGATCTACCGGTCGTCGCCTGGACAGGGTCATTATTGCCTCCCTGCTTTTTGTGATCGCAATCCTTCTTGTTAACCAGTTCGTCATGCGGGAAAGCTCGAATAGTAGTCCGGTAGATCCAACCGGAGAGCCTCAACTACGCCATTATTCCAATTCCATAGCAGTCCTAGCTTTCAGGGATTTGAGCCGCAACAAGGACCAGGAATACCTCTCCGATGGCATCTCCGAGAGCATCATCAGTTTGTTGACAAAAGTCCCCGATCTCAAGGTCATCAGCAGTGCGTCTTCTTTTCAATATAAAAATCAAAACACGGCCATTGAAGAAATTGCCGAACAACTGGATGTAAATTACATCCTGGACGGTACAGTGAGGAAGTCGGGAGACCTTTTGAGAATAACCGCCAAACTGGTCGACGGCATCGATGGATCACAGATCTGGGATCGTACTTTCGAAAACAGTTCTTCCGATGTTTTCCAGGTTCAGGACGAGATTGCCAATTCGGTGGCAGGCCAATTAAAACTAACTTTTTCGGATGCAGGGATACATTCACGAATCGCTGATTTCGAGGCCTACCGCCTTTTTCTCGAAGCATCCTATATGTACCACCTTTTCACCCCCGAAAGCATGGTCCGGGCCGACGCCCTGATCAACAATTCGATTAAAAGGGACTCTGCCTATGCACCAGCATGGATTTTGCTTAGTAAGATCACCGACAGGCGGGCGCGCAACCTTGACCAGGTATCGGATGAGCAGGGCCGGAAAACCATCATCAGGTCGTTGAACAAGGCACTCCAACTCGATCCCGGTAATGCAGAAGCCCTGGCTTTTCTCGCAAAAATGGAGGCATTGCAGTTGAATTATGACAAGGCGCGCGAACTGGTGGTACAGGCCATCAAAAACGAACCTACGAACCCCGAAGTGCTTAGTATCGCATCCGATGTGCATTTTTACTTGGGCGACATCCATGAAAGCATCAGGCTTGAACACGAAGCCCTGGCCATCGATCCACTCAACCCCCAACGCCTTTTTTCGCTCGGCCTGGAATACTATTTTATTCACGACTTCGACAACGCCTTGGATTATATGAAACAATATGGTCATATCCAGCCGTCCTCCGCCCTTCATCATATGCTGACCGCGGTGATACTCACGCTCCAGGGAAAAAATGAAGCTGCCCTTGCGGAAGCTGAAAAAGAACCGTTCGAAGCCTTCAGATTGTTCGGAACCATCAACGCTTATACAGGGTTGGGCGACATGCAAAAATCGGATAGCCTTTTGCAGGTATTGATGGAAAAGTACCCGGGTGAGTCAGAAAACCTCATAGCTGCCTCCTATGCCTGGAGAGGACAAAATGACCTGGCATTCGAATATCTGGAGATGGAATTTGAAAAGAATAGGTCAGGCCTGCAGGAAAGCATCAACTGGTTGTATTTTTCAAAACTGTATGACGATCCCAGGTGGGAGGATCTTTTGATGAGGATGGAATTACCTGAAGATCATTGGATATTGCATTCGGTCAGGTAAGCTTATTCTTGGTCCTTTGACTTTACACTGTGATAGATGCTTGCAGCGACGAGGCCAAGACCTGCACCAAATATAATACCCATGCTGACACCCATTCCCACATCGTCCATCAGTGATCCTATGACTGTACCGATGGTAATTCCGAGTCCGGTTCCCAATGCGAGTCCGTAGGCGATGTAATTTGCGTTTTTCATAAGCGTAAACGTAAAATCTTCTTTTAAATAAACGGAAATACTTCGATCAACATGCCATTATTATATACAATAACCTGACATAAGAGTAGAGTGTACAGAGTGGTATACAAACCTATCAGAAATGTCTGTAAGCCTATAAATCCTTGAAATCCGCCCCCTCATGCCCCATCCCGCAATCCTGCGGGATCTCCACTGCGCTCCGACAACCCCACAACTTCAAAAC
>JBFKJL010000333.1:0-3063 GCA_041631795.1 Saprospiraceae bacterium
CAAGCTGTGACAATGTCTGTCACCCCATACATATTGAGAACTTCTATATTTTGCAATGCTGACATCTGGAACAGGAATTCATTTCCCGCCCGCCTTGCCGGATCGCCGGTGCAACTTTCTTCGTTTCCCAGCACACCAAAAGAGACTTTCGCATTTTGCATGATCTTGATCAGGGCGATTGTAATTTTCTGAGCCCGCGGATCAAGGCTGCCGGCACATCCTACCCAAAACAGGATTTCCGGTTTTATCCCTTCCTGGCTGTATTCCGCTAATGTTTTAACTTTCATGAAACTGTGAATTCATTTTTATAATTCTGTATTTAATTCAAGATTCCGCTTCCAGTTGCTCTGCCCAGTCAAATCTTTCGCCGGGCATTTGCCACACTGATCCTGTATTTTCAACAGATGTGAACATGGGCATCCAATCTTGCGGACCTGAAGAATCATTGAGGATTCTCGAACGGCGCATCTGCAGAATGGGCTCGAGCGGGCTGATCATGACAGGACAAGCTTCAACACAGGCATTACATGCCGTACACGCAAACAACTCTTCGTCAGTGATATAATTGTAAAGGCTCTTGCCATCATCAAAAGCTTCGAGCCTGGACTTGTCCCATTGAATGGCCCTGGCGACCTCATCTGCACGATCCCGGATATCCATCATGACCTTGCGCGGAGATAAGACCTTTCCTGTCGCATTGGCTGGGCAGGCTGCAGTACACCGGCCGCACTCAGTGCAGGTGTAAGCATCGAGAAGATTTTTCCATTTTAAATCACCTATATCCCGGACTCCAAACATGGGAATGGCATCCCCCCCATTGTCGGCAGCAGCTTCAGGTTGGAGGCCCATCATGGATTTTACCTCATTCATGATCTCTGGCATATTTTCCATTTCACCCCTGGAAGTCAATGGAGCAAAATAAGTGTTTGGGAAAGCCAGGATGATGTGTAGATGTTTGGACACAGGCAGATAAAGTAAAAAGCCAAATACCACCAGAATGTGAAGCCACCAGCCAAAGCGCTCAATGCCTGTCAGGGATTCGGTACTGAAACCCGAAAACAGCGCGGGCCCAAGGTTGTCACTGATGAGAAGCCGGCCTGTTTCAGGATAGTGGTCCGGGTCAATATTTTGAAGGATGGCATCAGCCCCGTTCATTGAAAATATCCCAATGATCAGCAGTATTTCCCCAAATAGGATGTAATTAGCGTCCAGCTCTGGCCAACCTCTCATTTCAGGTTTTCTGAAACGCGGAACTTTAAGAAGATTTCTTCTCCATAAAAATACGATCGTCCCCACAAGAGCCAACAAAGAGAGAATTTCAATCCAATTGATCAAAACAGTATATACAGGACCGAGCATATTGGCGAAAAACCGGTGATTGCCCGAAAAACCATCGACCAGGATTTCTATGAGTTCTATTTGGGTGAACAGGAAAGCCACATATATAAAAAGGTGCATAATGGCCGGGATCCAGTTCTTGAACATCTTATGCTGGCCAAATGCAACAAGCAGCATGGTTTTCCAGCGCTTGCCCGGCGCCTTGACAGGTGTGTGGTCCTGCCCGAGTTTTATCGATTTATAAATTCTGGAATAAAGCCTGTAGGCGCAGACAACGACCGCAAGGCATAACAGTGAAAAAAATATCTGTTGTATATCCATTTGAATGTCGAAACCATTAATTAAGGAATAGAAATATAATATCTTTATCAACTTCCAATGTACAAATATTTACGATGTTGAATGAAAGTACTAAGTAACAAACAAATCGATCAAAAAATCAATAGGCTTGCCTACGAGATCCTCGAAAACAACTTCAAAGCAAAAGAGGTCATTTTTGCAGGCATCAACAACAAAGGCCTCGCCTTTGCCCAGCTCCTCGAGGAGGTTTTTTCCGGCATCAGTGATGTTCCATCAAGGGTCGGCCATATACGCCTGAATCCGGCCAAACCCACAAGCGAGCCCATCTCTTTCAGTTGCTCTGGTGAAAAACTGAACGACAGAACAGTGATCATCATCGATGATGTGGCCAACACAGGCCGGACGATATTCTATGCTGTCAAGCCCATGCTTGATGTCATTGTTGGTAAAATAGAGGCCGCTGTACTCGTAGACCGGAAACACAAATCATTTCCGATACATGTCGATTATGTAGGGCTTTCTCTTGCCACAACCCTTAAGGAACATATCCGTGTGGAACTCAAACCCAGGAATAAAAAAGCTGTCTTCCTGGAGTGAGGACTAAATTATAAGAGCAATATCTTACTCGACCTTCATAAATGCAGACCTAAACTGACGCTGGCCTATTTGAGCCATCAGGATATAAGTGCCTGGGGGCAGGTGATCGATTATTACCATGTTGCCATCAACGGGGCATGCATGCCTTTGTCCTGAAGCATTGACCAGTAGGACAGTTTCGAATTGTTCCTTGCCTTTTATCGAAATATATGTATGTGCCGGGTTTGGATATAATTCCAATTGTTCCACACCAGGCTCAAAAGTGAGCAAGTATGGAGATATATCATTTGGATACCTGGGCAGCAATTGGTATCCCTCATCGTATGGGATAGAATTGTCAAACTGTCCCCCAATTCCGGTAAATACAGACGCGGGGTCCGGTGCAGGCATCGTCGCCATCTCGGTATCTGCATCGATCCTGACCGTAATGGTATCAGGGCCGTTGGCGACCCGCACGTTAAAACTGCTTCCGTCACCGCGCCATTCAGTTGGATCGGGAAATTCCAGACCCGTAAAAGATATAAGTGAGGACTCCGTGGATTCATCGAGAGATGTGATCTCACGGGGGGCGACCAGCGCATTGCCCGTAGAAATGACTTCCAGGCTGTCAGGATTCACCTGGGTCAACCCTGCGAACTGTGATACTTCACCCTTGATAAGAATCCTGTCGCCTTCTGTAACGGTATATCCAAAGTTCTCAGAATTGGAAAAAATGGAAATGCCCTCGTTGGCTTCATCAATGATGGTAAACTGCAGGCCTGAGGGTCTCAGGTTTATGCCATAAACAACGCCTTCTAAAGCAACGAGTTCGCCTTCTTTCGTCGCCAC
>JBFKJL010000334.1:0-3033 GCA_041631795.1 Saprospiraceae bacterium
CTTTCCCACCACCGTATGATTCGCCACATCATACAAGCCAAAAATGAAATAAGCTGCCTTCTCGGGATCCTCAATGAAATTATAAAAATACGACCGCCCATCTTTAAAAACTGGAGGTCCGTGAAAATCGTGGCGCTGCAAGAAATAGTGCTCAAGGCCATCCGGCAGCCAGCGGAGAAAAAGATCACCTGTCAACCCTTTGCGCGCAGCGCGGGTAATGAGAATAAGATCGTCCGGAACCACCCCGGCTATTTCCACAATCAGGTGGATGTCATTCTGTCCGACGCGCTTCGCATAAACCTTTTCATAAACAAGGCCTTCAGACAGTTCCTCGCTGACAGGTCTTGACATGTCCATACTGTCCGGGAGGCCACCGGCCATGATGATCTTTTCAAACCTGTCCCACTCCAAAGACTTGTCTACAACGCGGGATGGGTCGAGCCGGACCGCTTCTAATCCATAGTAACGCGAAACACTTTGATTGGCCTCGGCCCGGGGATCAAAGGTAATATCATCACAAGCAGGGACGCGATTTCCAGCCTTTGGACAAAAACGAATGAGCAACGCTTCCTTCGAACTGTTCTCCATGATCACCTGGTTTGTCCTGAAGCGTTTGTCCATTTCGGCAAATCCCGGCACACGAAAAACAGCAAGCACGACAGCTACAAGCGCAAGTCCTGCAAACAAGTATTTGTAGTAGGATCTGCCCCTGTCTTTCTCCTCGCTTAATCCCAATATGAAAACTGCAAACAAAACAAATCCAAAAACCGCATTGCGCGGCTCAAACAACGGGGGAATGACCATGACTATATTGGACATTACCATCAGGGTAATGAGGATCCAATGCTGCGATTTTATCCTGTCTTTCCATCTCAATACCCATGGGAATAAGAACAGGCAAGGCACATATCTTATGGCATAATACACTTGCCGCTTGCCATATTCGCTCAACCGGTTCCACAAACTGTCGTATCCACCACCCTCCACTGCAAGCCTTGTCGCCATAGCCGGGGAAAGGGACATGACAAGGCCGCCACCAACTAAAATGATGAGTGCCCAAACGAGGGGTTTCGACATAGCCCTTTTCCTGATAACCCCTTCGTAAAAGAGAAAACCGAACAAGACCAGCGCCAGGCTCAGCACCACATTCTCATTGGTCGTTGCCGTCAATACCGCCAGGATGAGCACAGGCACGCTTTGACTTCCATTACCACGGATATGCTCTATGACTTCACCGATAAAATACAACTGGATGAGCAGCATCCACGCGTAGTTCATGGCCCCCGGCTTCCAGAAATAACTGTAGCCCAGATCCAGGTGAAAGACCCACAGGAATAAAGCGATGAGCGTCGTGAACATCCATCGCTTTGTGCTTATCCCGGCCAGGATCACCACCTTTCGGGCAATCAGTATGAACACAGCAGTGTTGATGAGATCAAAGACAAACTTCGGAAGCAGGAAAACCAGCTGCAGGATGAAGTGCGGAAATATTCGGGCATTGAATGAGGTGTAATGATTGACCTGCGACTGGAAAAAATCTGCTGCAGATTGAATCCTTTGCGTGCCCAGCCATGTCCCGTCCTCAAATTTCAGGTGGTACCTGAAGTCATCCCCGGCCATGAATGGCATCAGGTGGTTGAGGTATAAAAGAAAAATGGAGAACAGCGCCAGTATGGGCACCATTCCCCATTTCCAAATTTTTGTGTTTTCTTTTTGTGTCAAGGCATTATCTCAGGATCACCAATTTACCAAATCCTTTTTTGAAAAACGCATCTATGTCATTGTTGGCAAAGTGATCGAAACTTTCCTGGTTGTCGTCAGAGGTAAATACTTTATACAGGTAAACTCCGTTGGCCAGCTTGCTGCCATATTCATCCCTGCCGTCCCACTTGTAGTTAGACCTGTTCAGCCCGATGCGCAAATCGCCCAATTCTTCCTTGGTGATCTCCTTCACGACCTTCCCCGACAGTGTCATGATCCTGATCGTGAAGACTTCCGGGACCTTGTACCCGGTCAGGGTAAAGACAAACTCTGTACTCGTCGAAAACGGGTTGGGATAATTCAGCACATTACTGACCATGGATTCTTCCACGACTTTAAACCTGACAGTATAGGCCTGGTCGCCGGAAAAGTTGCCCGACACATCCTTGGCCTGGACAATGAGCTCGTATTCCCCGGTCTTCAGGTCTGGTTGGTATTCCAGCCTGGCCACATTTTCCCCTGTCGTATCCGCAGGATAGAATGTGATCGCGTCGCTGCTAAGATCAATCGTTTCGGCCTGGCCGTCGGGCAGCTGCCGCAATGCCAGTTCGAAGGTTTCCGGATCCTGCATAAACAGAAAGGTATTCTCATCCTTGGCAATCACAGAGATCAGCGCGTTGGGCGCCACGATATCGCCGTCCATGATCCGCACGCCGTCAAAGGTGACATCCAGCAACGGGTTCAGCCTGTCTCCAAAAACCTCGAATCGACGGACACCTAAATTGTTGAAGGCAAACTGCTCAGGCTGGTCCATGGCAGGATTGATCTCCATCCTGAATTCATAAATGCCCACAAGCCCGTCTGTGGGGTATTCAAATGTCAGCGGTATCCTGCCTTGCCCCGGCAGTGGCGCTGCACGCATGAACCTGTTGACTTCGTTGTTCTGTTTATCGACGATCGTAAACTTGACAAGCATGCTGTCCATATCCGAATCTGTAATATTATCGGCTACAGTGTTGACCATCAACTGATCTCCCTGGAAGAGCGTGTCGGCATTGAACACAAAAAGATTGTCTGTGTTGAGCACAGCCTCGGGTTTCTCTTTGTACAGAACACGCCAGTACTCGATTTGGGGCGATGACCTGGAGATGGAATCCTTCGTATAATAGTTCAGCTTAATCCTCGGGTACTGGTTAGACTTGATCGGCGAAAGATCAAAAATGAATTCATCAACGTTTTGGAACAAAACAGTTTCATCACCTGCAGCATTGATGCCTATGATGTCCAGTTTGTATTCGTCTTCAAAAAAGTCAATGTCATTGACATTCCAAA
>JBFKJL010000335.1:0-3007 GCA_041631795.1 Saprospiraceae bacterium
CACGCCCAAACCTTTAATTTCGGGCTGCGGTTATTCCATTAACAACCCGCTAATTGCTTTTCAAATATATTGAACTGCTTTTTGTGAGGTATTGCATTAATAAATATTAATGTAATATATAAGTAGTTTATAAATAAGCGATTTAAATGGTATATATTTACGGCATTGAATAGGCTTCATCCCAATTCTATAAACCGGTTGGGGTAAATCCTGCAAAAGGCAATGCCGTAATTTGAATGTCTCTCTTGATGAGGATATGTGCAAAGTTCTGAATGAAGCATGAAACAAAACATCTGAGTCCATTTCGTGAACGCATTTACGAAATCATTTTTGAGGTCGACACGAGGGAAGGCAAACTGTTTGACATCATCCTCCTGGTTTTCATCCTGGCCAGTGTTGTTGTCGTAGCTCTTGAAACGGTTCAGGATATTGACCGAAAATTCCATACCCTATTCAAGGTATTGGAATGGATCTTCACGGTATTCTTTACCATTGAATACATCCTGCGTATATATTCCGTGCGCAAGCCAATAAAATACATCACGTCATTTTACGGTGTTGTAGACCTCCTGTCAGTGGTGCCGACTTATGCCAGTGTGATTTTTACGGGCACCCATTCCCTGCTGGTCATCAGGGCCTTGAGATTGCTAAGGGTTTTTCGGATTTTCAAGTTGGGCAACTTCCTGTTCGAGAGCCAGATCATTTTGAAAGCTATGAAGGAAAGCAGGGACAAGATCACGGTCTTCCTGCTCTTTATTCTTATCGCTGTGACCATCTTTGGAAGTGTCATGTACCTTGTCGAAGGCGGCAGCTCAGGTTTTGACAGTATCCCGAGAGGCATTTACTGGGCCATTGTCACCCTGACAACAGTCGGCTACGGAGACATTTCTCCTGCCACACCCCTGGGCCAGTTTATCGCCGCCATGATCATGATCCTGGGTTACTCTGTGATCGCAGTACCTACTGGCATAGTGGGGTCCGAACTTTCAAAAGCCATGAAGAAAAGGAAGGGTAAATTTGATCTGGCTGTGCACCATTGCCCGAGCTGTATGAAGTCAGGACACGATACAGACGCTGAATACTGCAAGTACTGCGGTGACGAGTTGTACAACCAGGATTATTACAGGACAACGAGCCAGGGATAATTCCCAATTGAGAAGATTATTTTGGGAGACGCATAACGTGGAAGATACGACGTACACTGTAGTCCCCGGCCCCATTGGCCACGAGGAGGAGCAAGCCCCCGCACAAGGCCATATTCCGCATAAAAAATACTGTGTGCAGTCGACGAATATCCTCGGGATCATTCCAGAATGAATAGACGATCATGGTAAAGACAAACCAGTACACAAATAAAAGGAAAGCACCCACGCTCGCATAATATCCTATGATCACCATGATTCCTCCGATCAAAAGGAAGATGATAGAGATCGTGATGAACACATCCTGGGCAAATTCAAAGCCGTACGATGACAGCGTTTCTTTTGTTTGCTTGAAAAAGACCATTGTATCGAATGCTTCGTAAAGGAAGAAAAGACCGATAACAATGCGTGCGATCAGGTCAGCAACATTTTTCATAACTCAGGTTCGTTTTTTCGTGGTCCAAAACCGGAACACACTTCATGACGGTGCCAAATTACGTTAAAAAAACAAGAACTGCTCCAACCATTAAATTTTAGGAGAGATAGTCTTTGACAGCCAAAGCTACACGTTCCCCATCCATCGCAGCGGATAATATGCCTCCTGCATAGCCAGCGCCCTCTCCTGAGGGAAAAAGTCCTGCTACGCCTTCGTGCATTAAAGATTCAGGATGTCGCGGAATGCGCACAGGGGCACTTGTCCGGCTCTCAACGGCGAGGACATTGGCCTCAGATGTGACATAACCTTTGAGGCGCCGCCCAAAGGAAAGGAATCCTGTTTGCAGGGCGCTGACCACATCCGTGGGCAACCATTCGTGGAGGGGCGCGGCATAGATTCCCGGAATGTAGGACGTGTCATTCAGGGAGGAGGATAGGTTCCCCCGTAAAAAATCGGTCAGCCGCTGCGCTGGCGCTTTCTGACTGCCATCCCCGTGATCAAAAAGCGCTTTCTCAACATCCCTCTGGTAATCCATGGAAGCAAAGACACCCTTGTAGCCGAGGTGGTTAAGGTATTCAAGGCTGACAGGCGTCACGATACCGGAATTGGCAAAGGGGGAATCCCTGCGCGACAGGCTCATACCGTTGATGACAAGTTCTCCAGGTGTTGTGGCTGTAGGGACGATCAGCCCTCCAGGGCACATGCAAAAAGAATACACACTTGTGTCCCCAACCTGGCATGTGAGCCGGTATGCCGATGCGGGCAGATTTTCGTGGCGTTTCTCCTGGCGGTACTGGATCTTGTCGATCAGGGGCTGAGGGTGTTCCACTCGCACACCCAGGGCAAAAGGCTTCGCTTCAATGGCAATGCCCTTGTCATGCAGCAGTGTGTAGATATCCCTGGCGGAATGCCCGGTGGCCAGGATCAACGCCTCGCCGATGTGCATCTGGCCATCAGCAGTGACACAGCCCGTGCATTTCCCGTTTTGGACCACAATATCTGTCACGCGTGTATTGAAGTGCACTTCTCCACCATACTGCTCAATAGTTTGCCTGATGTTTGTGATGATGCCCGGCAATTTATTGGACCCGATATGCGGGTGGGCATCGATGAGGATGTCGGACTTGGCGCCGTGATCGACAAGAATGTGCAGGATCCGTTCGTAGTCGCCCCGCTTCTTGGCGCGTGTGTACAACTTTCCGTCTGAGTACGTCCCTGCCCCACCCTCGCCGAAGCAGTAGTTGCTGTCGGGATTGACCTCGCCAAATTGCTGGATTGCCCTCAGGTCGCGGCGACGTGCACGGACATCCTTGCCCCGGTCCAGGACGATGGGTCTCAGACCGAGTTCGATGAGCTTCAACGCGGCAAAATAGCCGGCCGGACCAGCCCCGACAATAACCACCCGGGGCCTGTCTTTGACCACGCCCAG
>JBFKJL010000336.1:0-2943 GCA_041631795.1 Saprospiraceae bacterium
CATTGAATCCATGAACGACATTGTCTGGACGATAAAACCGGATAATGATAAGGTACAGCATATTATCCAGAGGATGCGGGCCTATATTTCTGAATTGACGGAAACCACCGACTGGACTATTTCTTTTGATTATGACCAGGAGATATTAGCAACAAATATCAATATGCTTCTCCGAAGAAACATTTACCTCATTTTCAAGGAAGCCGTCAACAACGCAATAAAGCATTCAGAGGGTCAGAGCCTGAATATCCAACTTGCAAAGGAAGGGAAGGTCTTTGTGCTTAATATTAAAGATGACGGAAAGGGTTACAATTTCAAAAAAGACAATGACTATTCACTTGGTGGCAATGGGGTCCAGAATATGTACAGCAGAGCGAAAACGGTTGGTGGGGAGCTGAACATCTCATCAAAATCCGGTGGTGGCACGACAGTGAAATTGGAATGTCCAATACGTTAGTTTATCAAATATCATTAATTCCAATAATTGAATAATCGCATGAGTTATTGCATTTTTACCATCGTAATATGATACGGATCGTAATATTCGAAGACAATGCTTCCAGAAGAGAAGGCCTGAAACTATTGCTTGAAGCAATGGAAGGTATGGAATGCACAGGTGCCTACGAAGATTGCAGAAATGTTATACAAGTCATAGGAGGAGAGATTCCTGATGTTGTCCTTATGGATATCAATATGCCGCATGTCAATGGCATAGAAGGATTGAAACTGATCAAGGCAGAATACCCCCAGGTCAAGGTCATCATGTCCACCATCTTTGAAGATGAGGACAAGATCCTCGAGGCGATAAGTGCAGGAGCGGATGGCTATATTCTCAAGCAAAAATCTCCCATGAAACTTATTGAGGGTATTGAAGAGGTCATGAACGGCGGAGCACCTATGACCCCAACTGTAGCGAAAAAAGTCCTTAATTTTTTCAGTGCACCAAAGCAAAAGTCTCTGGAGAAATCCTACGGGTTGACTTCCAGAGAAACTGAGATCCTCAAATTGCTGGTTGATGGTTTCAGCTATAAAATGATCTCCGGTGAATTATTCATCACCTATGCGACTGTCAACAAGCACATCAGCAATATCTATTCAAAACTCCAGGTCCATTCTGTGTCGTCGGCTGTTTCATTAGCGATCAAGGAAGGGCTGGTTTGATTTTGTACGTCGGGTTTAAACCCGACGCTATGAGGCAACACCCGACGCTGTGATGTTACCCCAATACGGCACAACCTATCATTTCAAATAATAATTCACCGACACATACCCGCTGCGCCCAATGCTCACCGGATTCCTGCCCGTCACTCCAGGCTGGGCGCCAACGGGACCACCGGTAATAGGCGTATGGGTCACATTGAAGATGTTCCTGACGCCCAAGGTCAGGTGAAGGCGGTTGTTGAAAAACGATTTGTTGGCTGAAAAGTCCAGGTAGTCGTAGGCATCGACTGTATTGACCTGTACGGCATCATTAACCAGTCCATAGGAGGGCTGTTGGCCGATGTGGCGGTGGTTCAACAGGAATTTTAATCCTGCTCGTTTATAGTTGTACTCAATGCTGTTGTTCATGTCAAACACCTCGCCGTAGGAGGGTGCCGTGTCGGCATTGATATCCGTTGACCAGTAGCTCAGCGAAGCGGATGAATGGAGTGTCACATCCTTGTAGCTAAATGAAACCTCCGGCTGAATGCCCATGACCTTGTATTCATCAATATTGGCGTATTGGAATTTCAATGTTTCATATTCAATGAGCCCGATCCTGTCGGTGATGATGGTGTGATACAGGTTTAAAGACAGTTCAAGGGAGGGTGGGGCAGTGTAGTCTACCGTCAACTGAAAATCATGGGACAGTTCCGGGGAAAGATCCGTGGCACCACTGATGTTGTGGTTGATGTCCACAAATTCCAGGTACAGTTCCTTCAACGATGGACTGCGGTATCCCTGCGCGTAGCCGAGGCGAAAAACCCAGTCCTTACCGGGACTGTATTTCATCAATAGGGAAGGGGTCAAACGGGCATCATAGATGCTGTGGATCAGGTACCGGCCGGAAGCGGTGAGGTCGAGGTGCTTTATGCCTTTATACGTCATTTCGACGAAGGGGGCAATCTCCGTGAATTGTGCTGCAGTCGAGTCCGCCCTGGTGCGGTCCATGATCCTTCCCCCGCTGCCTTGTTCCACAGAGTAGTTCACACCTGCGATCGTTCTGAAATGATCGTTGACCTGGTGCGACAGGATGGCTCTGTTGAAATAGGTCGTAAAGCTGGTCGTATCAGAGCGCTGCAGCAAGCTGTCGAACGCCAGGGACTCGATATAAAACCTCTTGTCATCGTAGCTTCTTTGGTACCGGTTGATGGCAGCTGTAAGATCGATGAAGGTGCGGCCCCATTCATTTTTGTAATTCACGGAATAGTCCGTTCTCACGGTCTTGTAGAATCGGTCATCCGCATAGGGATTGAACTGCGGTCTTTTGATCACGCCGTAGTCAGTGACATCTTCCTGGTTGTGGTCCATTTTGAACAGGAATGTCCCTTTGTCCTCCGTATTGTAGCGCACGAATCCCCCAAGGCCCATCTGCGTTTTGGGATTGAAGGGATACTTCGGTTGTGAGATCGTTCCATTTTCACCAATGTCAATATCCTCTAACAATCTGAGCGAGTCTGTCGCATACTGGTCGTAGTCAAAATACCGCCCCTGGAGGCTGACGATCAGGTCATTGTGGCTGTACCCGACACTGGCATTGTAGTTTTGCTGGCCCACCGATTCCAGCTGCGATCCCAATTCGACCTTCCACTTGTCGACCTGGTTCTTTTTTGTAATGAGGTTGATGACACCACCGGCGGCATTGCTGCCGTAGATGTTGGACAGTGCCCCTTCGACAATCTCAATGCGTTCGATCGTGTTCAGGTTGATTTGAGACAGATCGAGGTTGCCGTCCAGGCGTCC
>JBFKJL010000337.1:0-2939 GCA_041631795.1 Saprospiraceae bacterium
AAAAAAATCTGAAAAAAATCAATTTTTTCGGAAAACATCGATAAATTAGTATTGAGTAGTTGTATAATAGTTCAATGAGCAATCGTTTTGCTCAGGACTAAATTACTCAAGACTAAACAACTAAAAAAAGGAGAAAAGGCAATGGGCATTTATTAAAACTTAAAGGAGCAGAAGGACACAATCTGAAAAAGGTGAATTTGACCATTCCACTCGGAACTTTCACTTGTGTCACAGGAGTCTCGGGCAGTGGTAAATCATCCCTGGTCAATAATACCCTTTACCCCATTTTAAGAAACTATTTTTATAAAAGCCTGGACAGACCCCTCCCCTATAAAAGCATTGAGGGTATCGAACATATTGACAAGGTCATTGAAATCGATCAAAGCCCAATAGGACGCACCCCACGCTCCAACCCCGCCACATACACAGGTGTATTTACTGATATCAGGAAGATCTTCGCCGACCTGCCCGAATCCAAGATTCGCGGTTACAAGCCCGGACGCTTTTCCTTCAATGTCAAAACAGGCCGTTGTGAAACTTGTGAAGGAGGTGGAAAAAAATTGATCGAAATGAACTTCCTGCCCGATGTCTACGTCGACTGCGAAACATGCCAGGGCCGGCGGTTCAACAGGGAAACCCTCGAGGTCGTGTACAAGGGCAAAAACATTGCGGATGTCCTCGACATGAATGTCGAAGAAGCTGTGGCCTTTTTCAAGCCTATACCCAAGATCTACAGGAAATTAAAAACCCTCGAGGATGTCGGCCTGGGGTATATTACTCTGGGGCAGCAAGCCACCAGCCTTTCTGGAGGGGAAGCCCAGCGCGTTAAACTCGCCGAGGAATTGTCTAAGCGCGATACCGGTAATACATTTTATATCCTGGATGAGCCGACGACTGGATTACACTTCGAAGATATCAAACACCTTCTTGAAGTGCTGAACAAACTCGTCAACAAGGGCAATACGATTGTCATCATCGAACATAATATGGATGTCATCAAGGTAGCGGATCACATCATCGACATTGGTCCCGAAGGGGGCAATGGAGGCGGCGAAATTATTTTTGAAGGTCCACCTGAAAAGCTCATCAGGAAGAAAAAAAGCCACACAGCAAAATTTCTAAAAGAAGAACTCAAATGAAAATACTTATCATTGGGGGCGGCAACATGGGATCCACCTATGCGCGGAGTTTGCTCAACACCCATTTCGTGAACAAGGAAAATCTCACCATCCTTGAAAAATCTCCTGAAAAAGCACAGCAACTCAGTCCTGACATCGGTAAAGTTACAGGACAGGCAGGCCCGTATATTAAGGAGGCGGACCTGATCATCCTGGCCGTTAAACCCCAGGACAGCAAAGTATTGTTTGGCACCATACGTCCTTTTGTGGATGAACAACAGGTCATCCTGTCAATAATGGCTGGAATTAAGATCGAATATATCAGTAAGGGATGTGGCACCAGGAAAGTCATAAGGGCAATGCCCAACCTCCCAGCACAGGTTGGCCTGGGGATGACAGTATTCACTTCTTCGCAGGAGGTGACGCGCATTGAACTCGTCATGGTCCAAAACCTGATCAATTCCACCGGCAAAACCTTGTATGTTCAGTCCGAGGAATTAATCGATGCTGCCACTGCCATTTCAGGATCAGGACCCGCCTATGTATTCTTCTTTATTAATTCTTTGATCCAATCGGGGATCAACCTCGGTTTTTCGCAATCTGAAGCGGAACTCCTGGCTTACGAGACCTTCAAGGGCACCGTCGACTTGTTTAACCAGCACGATCACACTTGCACGGAATGGATCAGGAAGGTATCTTCAAGAGGCGGCACCACTGAAGCGGCATTTAAAGCCCTGGAGCATAATCATGTGGAACAACATTTACTGGAAGCCTATAACAGTGCATTTAACCGAGCCAGTGCCCTGAGTAAATCCGAATAGGCATTAAAAGACGTCCAAAAAGTACCTTCAACCATCGAATCCTTTTACTTTTGCAGCTTATTTAATGACAGATATGGGCCAAATTGATTTTAAAAAACTCGTTTCACATTGCAAGGAATACGGATTTATTTATCAATCCAGTGAAGTCTATGACGGACTTGCCGCCGTCTACGATTACGGACCCAATGGCGTAGAACTCAAGAACAATATCAAGAACTATTGGTGGAAGGCGATGGTCCAGATGCATGAAAACATCGTCGGGATCGATTCCGCGATATTCATGCATCCGCTGATCTGGAAGGCCTCGGGCCATGTAGATGCTTTCAATGATCCCCTGATCGATAACAAGGACTCGAAAAAGAGATACCGGGCAGATCAGCTCATTGAGGGTTATTGTGAAAAGATCAATGCGAAGATCCAAAAAGACGTCGACAAGGCACGAAAAAGATTTGGCGACATGTTTGATGAGGCCCAGTTCCGCACGACAAATCCACGTGTTATGGAACGCCAGTCACGCATAGATAGTGTTTTGGCAAAAATGAACACCTGCCTGCGTGAAAACGATATGGACGGCCTTAAAGTCATGATCGAGGAACTTGAAATCGCCGATCCCGCCAGCGGCTCAAAAAACTGGACTGAAGTGCGCCAGTTCAATCTCATGTTCTCAACACAGTTGGGCAACATCGCCGGTGAAGAAGGCAAATTATACCTCCGGCCTGAAACTGCCCAGGGCATCTTTGTCAATTTCCTCAACGTCCAGAAGACCACCCGTCAGAAGATCCCGTTTGGCATCGCCCAGATCGGCAAGGCGTTCCGGAATGAGATCACAGCGCGGCAGTTCATTTTCCGTATGCGTGAATTCGAGCAAATGGAAATGCAATTCTTTGTGCGCCCGGGCGAGGAAATGCAGTGGTACGAATACTGGAAGAATGTGCGCATGCAGTGGCACCGGGCCATGGGTACACCGGAAGAGAAATTGCGCTTCCACGATCACGAGAAC
>JBFKJL010000338.1:0-2935 GCA_041631795.1 Saprospiraceae bacterium
CTCGCCCAACTCAAAAAAGGGGGTAGCCCTTTAAAAGCAAACACATCAGTGAATGAAAATGGATTCTTGAGAGGATGTGGAATCACTTTGAAGCCCTTCAACTCTATGGAAATTACCCTGGTAGGGAGTTCAGTCAAGCATGATGGACGGGTTATCTCTGACACGACTGGGACTGGATCAGAAAACAGGATCATGACGAGTTTGCAAACAAGTGGTTTGCACCGGACAACTTCCGAGAGACTTGGGAAGGATGCAGTCCGCATTCATGCTGGAGGAGGGATCATTAAATGGAGTACCCCCAACACGCGACTGGCCTTGAATACCTTGTACCAGGCATTTGATGCCGACTTTGTAAGCGGCGAATTCGCATACAAGAAATTTGCGCTCAGAGGCAACAAGATACTCAATTTAAGTGCTGACATTTCTGCCAGGGTTCGAAATTTCAACTTATTTGGCGAGGTGGCACGGTCCTCACCCGGTGGGCACGCCATACTGATTGGATGCCTGGCCGGCCTCGACAGGAAAGTCAGAATGGGGGTCATTCTGAGACATTACGAACGAGACTATATATCCCTGACACCCTCTGCATTTGGAGAATTGCCAAACGCCAGGAATGAGAGTGGCATATATTGGGGAATAAAAATACGACCTTCACGATCTTGGCACTTCAGTGCATATGCTGATCTATGGAAGCATCCATGGTTGCGCTTCCTCCTGGACAAGCCATCAGGAGGAAGTGAGTATTTGCTTCGGGTAGATTTTCAGACTTCAAAAAGAATACACGTCTACGCCTCATATCTTTTTGAAGCAAAAGACAAGCAATCCCCGCTTAATGATTCCAAAATAGATTTGTCATGGCCCGAAGAGCGCCACAGGTTGCGATTTCATATTGAGAACCAGGTGGCTCCGGGACTTATCTTGCGTTCGAGATTGGAAAGTGCCTTCCTGTTTTCTGAAATCGCCACCAGCCATGGAATGATGCTATTCCAGGATATCATATTTAAACCGATGGCCGGCCGGCTTTCATTCACAGCACGTTTTGCACTCTTTGATTCAGGTGATCATTCAGTGCGAATTTATGCCTACGAAAATGGTGTTTTGTTCGATCATCAAATCCCCTCGTATTCTAAAACAGGCACCAGGCATTATATCAACATACGATTCAAGCCTTTGAAATGGCTCACCCTGGAGGGGCATGTTTCCAGAACTGTTTATAGTGACGACGAGCCCATCGGTACCGGATATGATGCCATACCAGGAAATGTCAAAACCAAGGTCATATTTCAAGCAGGACTGAAATTCTGACCATTTATTTTAACTCTTTCCCTGATCCATGGATTTTAGACAAAAAATCTTCAAATTGTAATTTTGGTCAGTGAATGACTCATAATATAACCCCGAAAATGGGGAAAAGTCCCGATGCATGAAAAACTATGCGGTAGTAGACATTGAAACGACAGGTGGAATTGCCCGGAGGGATAAGATCACTGAAATTGCGATCGTCCTTTGTGACGGAAAGAACATCATTGATTCCTATGCCACTCTCATTAATCCCGAGAGAAGTATCCCTCCGGAGATCACACGCATCACTGGCATCACCAATAATATGGTTTCCGATGCACCAAAGTTTTTTGAAGTTGCCAAAAAAGTTGTGGAATTGACTCAGAATGCTGTATTTGTCGCCCATAATGTCCGCTTTGACTATGCGTTTCTAAGGGAAGAATTCAAGGCCCTGGGTTATACATACACCAGGCGTAATTTATGTACTGTCAAATTATCCAGGCAGGTTTTTCCAGGATTGAGGTCCTACAGTTTGGGGAGTCTGATCAGGCATTTTAACATTCAGGTGGAAAACAGGCACAGGGCCCTCGATGATGCCATGGCTACCACTGACATACTTTTCAGGATCCTCTCGGCGTATCCCACGCAAAAAGCTCGGCAGAAGCTCATCTCCAAAGGGGTGAAACTAACGAAACTCCCACGATCGCTGACATCGGAATTTATTGAAGCTCTGCCTGAGGCATGCGGGGTATATTATTTTATGAATGAAAGCGGCCGGATCATTTATGTAGGTAAAAGCAAGAACATCAGGGACAGGGTCAAACAACATTTTTCAAAGTACACGCGCAAAACCGACAAGTTGTTACAGACAACGTCTGATATCAGCTATGAAGTTACAGGCAGTGAGCTGGCTGCCCTGATCAAGGAATCCTATGATATCAAAGAAATACAGCCTGAAATCAACAGAATACAACGGAATTCGACCTTTCCATACCACGTTGTAATAGATCGAAAAAAAGGCCAGTATCATAAATTTGAGATCATCAAGGACCAGGACCCTCTATCATTTGTTCTCAGCAGTTATTCCAGTCGGCAAAGTGCGCGTTCGCATATCAAACAGCTCTCTCAAAACTTTGAACTTTGCCTCAAAGTGAATGGTTTGGATAATACTCAGAACTCATGCTTTGAATATAAAATTGGAAAGTGCCGCGGTGCATGCGTGGATGAAGAAACCATCAGCACATATAATGAACGTTTTGCCCTGGCGGCTGAAGCCATCCAAAGGACATTTGAAGACAACTTCATCATCATAGAGGAAGGGCGGACCAGGGGCGAGCGATGTGTCTTTGTTGTGGAAGATGGTCACTTTCGGGGGTTCGGTTTCATTGAAGAAGAAGATGCACACCTCGGCCTTGAGGAAATCAAGGAATCCATACTTTATACAAAAATAAACCCTGAGGCAGATATGCTGATCAGGAGTTACCTGTGGTCTAACGACAAAGTTGAAATCATCCCATTTTGACATTGATGTATTGGGCCATTTCGGATCGCATTTCCATGGCCTTGGCGCGAGCTGCATCCTTGAATTGATGCCCTCCACCGGCATACAAAATTGAACGTGAAGCATTGATCAGCAAACCGACACTGGCATTCA
>JBFKJL010000339.1:0-2930 GCA_041631795.1 Saprospiraceae bacterium
ATGATCCCTATCCTGCTTTGGCTGCCAAAACCGGCCATTGAAAGGGGATCGGTCAGCGACAAAGGAACAGCCCTCATAGATGCAGTCATATGATAAATATTGTGTGCATGAGCATAAGCCTGGGACAGCATTTCGGTCATACCATACTCCCCCTTGATCCTGTCTTCACCAAACGCATTTTTAAGTTTTTCATGAACTTCTTCGTAAAGCAATTCCCGACCATAGGATTTCATACCTCCGGTCAGGATGAGGTCTATGTTCTTGTGCCGGAATGAATATTCTTGCGCAAGATCCATCAAGGCAAACGTCACACCGAACAGCATAAGCTTTTTATTGCCACGCGATAACCGATGGATCGCCCGGGCAAGTCCTTCAAAATCCTTGAGGAAAAAAAGTGGTTCCTGATGGACGCATTGCATGAAAGCATGGACCATTGAAACGAGCGAGGCATCTTTTCTTTCGAGGTAAGATGGGAGCAAACCCGCAAACACATACTGATCAATAGGGCCAAAATGCTGTTCAAAACACTTGCGCGCAATGAGGTGATACCAATCCAGACTTTTTACATGATGACTGCTTAGTGTCCCTGTTGTGCCGCTGCTTTTGAAAACGGTTTCAGAAGTCCATGAACCTGTTTTTATTTCATGCGTTTTAAAAACGGCAATGGGCATATAGGGGATATCTTCTGGTGTTTTGATGCGATGGACATCAACACGGAGAATTCTGAGAAAATCTGCATAAAGAGCATTAAATTTGGCCTGATGGCGAAAAATTTCAAGAGCGAGATCATCAAATTGTTCCGAGTTTTCAAACAGGGAAAGGATTCGGCTTTCATATTGACCGGATGCCATCATGCCCACAAGATAAAAATCTTTAAACCTGTGAGACAATCAGTAAGCTTGATTATGTGGATGCTCGTGGTGAGCTCATTTTCTGGATGCTCAGAAAATCCCAATTTCCCAGTTGAACCCGAGATTGGATTCATTTCATTTTCAAAAACCTCCATGAACCAGAACAGCCTCAATACAGATTCCCTTTTTGTCAAACTGAGTTTCAAGGATGGTGATGGGGACATCGGTCTTGAAGAAAATGATTTTAACCAAAACCTGATCATTGTAGACAACCGCACCGGCGAAGTCTTTGACCGCTTCAAAGTACCGCCCATTCCCATCCAGGGTGCCCAAAACGGAGTCCAGGGTGAGATCACGCTCAAGATCTTCACGACTTGTTGCATCTTTCCCGACGCCATTCCTCCTTGTGAATCGCCTGAGGAATACCCCTCCAATGCCTTGTCATTTGACATCCAACTTACAGATAAGGCGGGCAACGACAGCAATATTGTCACCACTCCGGAAATCCTGCTGAATTGCAATTAAGATCTGCTCAATCGATGAACAGAGATCAGCGGTAGGCTTCGAGTGCATCTATGAGGGCCTGAACATCAGTTTTTTTATTGCCGGCAAACACCTTGTCCTCCAGGATGAATACTGGCCGCTTGAGAAAGGTGTATTCCTTGAGGATGTACTTTTTGTAATCCAGCTCGTTCAGGCTCCTTTCATTGAGCCCCCAGCTCCTGTATTTCATCGCTCTTCGACTGAAAAGCGCCTCGTAGCTTCCCAATGCTTCCTTTGCGAATGCCAGGGTTTTACTATCGATATTCTTTACTTTAATATCCTGGACCTCAAATGGCCAGTTGGTTTTATCCAGTATTTTCTGACATGTTTTGCAGGTGGATAATACAAAGGCTTTTTTCATACAGGTCCGGAGTTTTTATATTGACTGTTCAGGAATTCATTTTTGCATGGTCGGCCAGGAACTTCTCCAGTCCGATGTCCGTGAGGGGATGCTTGAGCAAGCCCATGATCGTGTGCAACGGACAAGTGGCAATATCAGCACCAGCCTTCGCGGCTTCAACAATATGTTTTGATGAGCGAATGGATGCCGCCAGTATTTCTGTATCATACATTTGAACAGCGTATATCTCTACGATCTCCTCGATCAAGCCCATGCCATGCCAGTTGATGTCATCGATCCGCCCCAGGAAGGGTGAAATATATGTGGCACCGGCCTTGGCCGCAAGGATTGCCTGACCGGCAGAAAAGACCAATGTACAATTCGTTTTGATGCCGATTTCAGAAAAGTGGCAAATCGCCTTGATCCCATCTTTGATCATGGGCACTTTCACAACAATGTTGTCAGCCAATCCCGCCAGGTACTTGCCCTCTTCTACAATGCCTTTATAATCTGTAGCAATGACTTCCGCACTGACATCCCCGTCTACAAGTCCACAAATTCTCTTGTAGTGATTTTCAATATTGTTCTGTCCGGATATCCCGGCTTTTGCCATCAGGGAAGGATTGGTTGTGACGCCATCAAGAATGCCCAGATCCCGGGCTTCTTCTATCTGGGTGAGGTCTGCCGTATCGATAAAAAATTTCATAAGCAGGTGGTTCTATTAAAATGTGAGGAATCATGCCTGACCGCTCAACCTCCTACCCTTGCTGCATTTCTGCCCTGGGGGAGTTCAGAAGGAGCTGGCTGCACGATCCTCACGCTGCAAATGTAATCAGTTGTCTGATTAAAATCAAAATTATACCCCTTCCATATCGAAGACTGACCAGGGATAACTTTCAAGAGGCCTGGCCCGAAGCACCATACTGGATCGCCTGACTGGATGGATGAAATGCAGGGACAAGGCATGGAGGGCGATGGATTTGTCCGGCAGCGCTTTGGTGGCGCCGTATTTCAGATCTCCTGCTATGGGGGTGCCGATGGCAGCCAATTGGACCCTGATCTGGTGAGGTCTGCCGGAGTGCAGGCCGATCTTCAGCAAAGCTTTGCCGTCCATGACTGACAATAGCTCGTACTGCAAGGTGGCCTGCAATGCACCCCTCGTTTTGGGACTGACAACCCGGGAAATATTCCTTCTA
>JBFKJL010000340.1:0-2928 GCA_041631795.1 Saprospiraceae bacterium
AAAAGCCTGGCCCGGACATCCTGGACAACTGGAAGTCGCCACTTGAATCGACATATACTGACCAGGGCAAGCATTTTCTCGCATCTATGGGCATCTATGTATTTTCAAAGCAGGTGATGATGACTCTTTTTGATATCATGCCGTCTGCAGTGGATTTTGGAAAGGAAATTATTCCATATGCTGTACACAGCGATGATTATAAAGTGATGAGCTTCCCTTTTGGTGGTTACTGGACCGACATCGGGAGCATCAAATCCTATTTTGATGCCAATCTTCATCTGACCGACTTTCTCCCCGATTTCAATCTTTATGACAACACAAAGAAAATATACACTTCGGCACGCATGCTGTCGCCGTCAAAGATCTTCGGAACCACTATCAATAAGTCACTTATTTCCGACGGATGTATCATACATGCCGAAGGCATTGACAACAGCATCGTGGGTATCCGCTCCCGCATAGGTGTGCGGACTACTATAAGAAGATCTATCATCATGGGGAATGACTATTACCAGTCATTGAAAGATATCTCCAAGGAATCCCAGGCGAAATTATTGGGTATTGGCAATGATTGCAGGATAGAAAATGCCATTTTGGACAAGAACGTCAAGATTGGGAATTTTGTCTCCATTATAGGGCACGATTCGCTCGAGGATTGTGAGGAGGAAAATTACTGTATCAAAGACGGCATTGTGATATTGAAAAAGAACGTTTCGATCCCAGACAAGTCGGTCATAGGATTGAAGCCCTGATCCCGGAAATTATGGAAGCAAGCAATGCAAAAAAAGCGGCAACAGTGATACCGCATTTTGAGAATTACGAGTATCATCCCGGCAATGCGACCAGGTTTATATGGAAAGACAACTACCTCGAAATTCACACGGATAATTACGTCATTCTGAGGATTTACGTACTCGAGGAAAATATTCTACGGTTCAGGTATACGACAAACGGATTATGGGAAGATGATTTTTCATATGCTGTTGATCCAAAATATACTCCCTCTAACCCTGGTCCGGAAATAACCGATGATCCGGAAACAATTTTCCTTGAGACAAAAGAACTGAAAGTCTGTGTTCGCAAGGTTTTTGTCTTTATAACGATCATGGATAAGAACGACCGGATCATCAATGAAGATGAAAAAGGTTTCCATTGGGAGGATTTCAGAAAATACGGTGGGCACATTGTCAAACAAAGTAAAAAAGTTCAGATCGGCGAGGCATTTTATGGACTTGGCGACAAGCCCGTCAACCTCAATTTAAGAGGTAAGCGCTTCAAGAATTGGGGGACAGATGAATATGGCTACAACGCTGATACCGACCCCCTCTACAAAAATATCAATGTGTATTATGGTCTGCATGGCAATATTGGCTATGGTATATTTTTAGATAATACTTTCAAAAGCTTTTTTGATTTTGCCAGTGAGCGGAAGACAGTGACAAGTTTCTGGTCTGATGGCGGCCATATGAACTATTACTTCTTTTATGGTCCGTCACTCAGGCGCGCGGCCGAGAGCTATACCCTGATCACGGGCCGGCCAGAAATGCCGCCTCTCTGGGCCCTGGGATACCAGCAATGTAAATGGTCCTATCAGCCTGACAGCCAGGTCCGCGAAATCGCCGATAAGATGCGCGCACTTCAAATTCCGTGCGATGCCATTTACCTCGACATAGACTACATGGATGGGTTCAGATGTTTTACCTGGGACAAAGAAAAATTTCCTGATCCCAAGGGGCTTGTCGCCTACCTGGATTCCATCGGCTTCAGGACTATGGTGATCATTGATCCCGGTATCAAGATTGACAGGGCTTACGATGTATTCAACGAGGCATTTGAAAGAGGCTATTTCTGCAGACGGGCCGATGGTCCTTATGTCAAGGGTAAAGTGTGGCCCGGAGAGTGTCATTTCCCTGATTATACCCATCCTGAAGTCAGGGAATGGTGGTCTGGATTGTTTAAGGGGATCATCGAGGATACAGGTGTTGCCGGTGTCTGGAACGATATGAATGAACCGGCCTTGTTTGAAGTTGAAACCAAAACCTTTCCATTGGATGTCCGGCATGATTACGACGGGCACCCTTGCAGTCACCGCAAGGCGCACAATGTTTATGGTATGCAAATGGCGCGGGCGACATTTGACGGTGTAAAAAAGTATTTAAAAGGGCGGCGTCCCCTCGTCATCACGCGCTCAGGTTACAACGGCTTACAGCGGTTTACCTGTGTCTGGACTGGCGATAACCTCGCCACATGGGAACACCTGATGATCGCCCACCAGCAGACCATGCGTCTGAGCATCTCCGGTATTTCGTTTTGCGGGTCTGACATTGGTGGATTTATCGGTCAGCCTAATGGAGAACTCTTTGTCAGGTGGATGCAGCAAGCTATCTTTCATCCCTTTTTCAGGACACATTCGTCAGGCGATCACGGTGAACAGGAGCCCTGGTCTTTCGGAGATGAATACACTGATTATGTACGGATATTTATCAATATGCGTTACAAACTTCTCCCTTACATCTACACAACATTTTACCAGTATCACAAATTTGGCACCCCTATGCTGTTGCCTCTCTCCTTTGGCACAGACCAGGATGCCCAGGCTTTCGCCAATGAACAAATGGAATGCTACCTGGGAGAGCATGTCCTGTTTTCTCCTGTCATCCACCCCGGTGCAAGGGGTACCACGGTTTACCTGCCCAGTGGGTCGTGGTTTGATTATTTTAACAAACAAGAGTTCGGAGGGGACCAGGAAATGTTCGTTGAGGCAGATCTCGGCAAGATCCCGACTTTTATCCGAGGCGGGGCGATCATTCCACACTTTCCTCTCATGCAATATACAAGAGAGCACCCGGTGGATACGATTGAATTACAGACTTATTACAAGGAAGGGATAACTGTAAGTCATATCTATTTTGACGAATATGATGGGTA
>JBFKJL010000341.1:0-2920 GCA_041631795.1 Saprospiraceae bacterium
CCAGTCCTCACTGACCGGACACCTCAATTTGCCATTCAATTATATCGTCAAGGGTGACCCCGGCGAACTGGTCCATGTGTACAGCCCGGAACTCAACCTGGTAAAGTCTCACACGATAGAAGAGAACGGCTATGCAGCCATTGCTCTGAGCCCAACTGACTTTCAAAACAAGTTTATGGCCTTCGAAAGAGAGGGACAGTTTATTCAACCCTTTAATTTCAATGAAGTCAAACCTAAAGACAAGGGAAAACTATATAAACGAAGGTTTTACACAGGAGCCTATAAAATGGAACCGCGCAATGATCTTGTCCACAACCTGGACGACCATGCCTATTATGCCGTTCAGCGTGTCTATTTTAGTGATCTCCAAAACTCGATCCTCCTGCTCAAGAAGTATGATGCCCGCAACCGCAAGGCGGCCCTATACCCAATCAATGTTGATCTGAAGGACATAAGGGGCATGGGAAAATTGAATCTTGATTATAAAGGCAACCTGGCCTTATTATTTGACGGTGTGATGTACAGGATGAGCAAGACCGGTCAACTTTCACCGGGTGATGACCTCTTTATTTCACCTGTGTACCGCTTTAATAATCACTTTGTGAAAGGACCTCGTTGGATCATTCCAGTTTTCGCCGGTGTGCCCATGAATGAAGGAGGACACCAATTGACGATCACTTGTGATGTGGAATGGTCAGTCCCCAATCCTGAGGTTGAAAGCTGGCATGAAAGAAAACGGGAGATTAATGAAAGATGGCAAGGCAGGTCTGATCCCGATGGCCAGAAACTCAAAGAACTCGAGGCCCTGGGACCGGAACCTCAGCCCCCGGGGTTCTCTAAATCTGGTTCGAAGTCGTGCTCCGAATCCTTTGAAGTGGTCTTTGATCCGGAATCTGAATATTTATGGCGGATGTTCAGTACCCTGGACAAGAATAACAATAATGAGCCTAAATTCTATGAATACTGTGCCAAGGTCAATCCTGCTTATTTGGAATACGAGGAACAGAAGCAAAAAATCATGAACACTTATGGTCAGGATCCGGAATCCAGGGACAAGGCATTGGAAGCTTTGGGCAATCCACCTACGCCCTATTGCACACAATGGAAACGAGAAAGGATAGATCCAAAAGATGAATATTACTGGCCAAGTGGTTATGATTCGGAAAGTCCCCTGGCAGGTAAGACAATTAAGGAATGTGTCATTTCTGTGGACGGTCAGGCAGAATTGCCTTATACTTATATAGACGCTAATACCGGTAAGGGAGTCATGTATGCCGACTGGGATTCAGAAGAGCAGATGAAGGAAGCCATGGAAGCCGCTTACAGGAATGCTCCTAGATATATCGGCTTCGGAGAGGAAACGAATGGCTGGGAAACCCAGATGAGTCTCTTTTCCCCGGATCAGCAATTATCAGGCGGCACGCCATTGAATCTGATCGAAGGTCCTTACCCTGAATTGCGCTATAAAACCTGGGTCGTGGCCAGTGAATATCCGGATCGAAAGGAAGCAGAGAAACATTGCAACAGACCGTTTCGCACATCATCCGGTAAATACCAGTGCCGCGAAGAGGTCATAGTGAAAGTCTGTCCGGACAATTTCGCCATCAAAATGGAAAATGGCCGTGTCATGACAGACTACGATGCCCTGCAATGCGGCATTGCATCCCCGATTGAAAATACAGTCAGTGGTGAAGAGATCGTGGTGGAGTTTTCAAAACAAGGGTACGTCACAGAAACAAGGGCCCTGTCAAAAAGGACACTTGAAGCTGCTGAAATATTGCTCAGCGGTCATATAAAAGATGAGCAGGGCGCAACCATAGAAGGGGCACTGGTCAATTTGAGGAATATTGATGCCAAAACGTCGACCGATGATGCAGGTATCTACAACCTTCTCGGTAAAGCTTCAGGGAAGGAGAATCTTTCGGAGGTCATGGATATCACGCTTGAAAAGATCGGGATTGAGATCAGCCATGAAGAATTGGGCGTTTACAAGGACGAACCCTGGGGTATTGTGTCGGATGGCTTTACGACACTGGAACTTAAGGTCAAAGCCAAAGGCATCCGGCCGAATACGGTATCGGTCAAACAACCTGAACTGGGTCAATTCGTGGAGCGGACAATGCTGAAAGTACCCCTCGTGTTGAATGGCGCAGGAGAGGGGGTGCTGGAGTATGTGCCACCTGAATATTTAAACAGTGAGCAGCTCACTTTCCAACTGCCTCTTAAAGATACCACCCAGGCTCAAAATGGCATGGACAAAACATTGTGGGTCGCGGAAGTGCCCGTTCAGGTCACCTATGAAGATGAAGAAGGCAAGCCGGGAAGTTTCTCGTTTAAGATTTATGTCGCGCGTCCGCCAGTGTTCCTCATTCATGGTTTCACTGGCGATGAGTCCACCTGGGCCGACCTGGGTGGCTACCTGAGGAACCTTAAGTTCAATGTCCTCATCCACGAATATTACAAAGGGGCCATTGAGGAATCGACTATTCCGCGACAATCGAAAAAGTTGGGGAGGTATATTCAGGAAGTGCGTGCATGTTATAAGAACAATGGATTCTATATGACACGCATCGACATTGTCGCACACAGCATGGGTGGCCTTATCAGCCGCCACTATATCAGCAACATGGCCAGGTATGGAGAAAAATCAGGTATTGTCATCCCCTACAATGTCAAATTATCACGTGATGAACTGGCTGCACAACGTTACCAAAAACCAGTTATTTTAAATGATGTGCGCAAACTCATTATGGTGGGTACGCCCAATCACGGTACTTCATTCATTGATGGGCGCATTGGACATTTTACCAATACGACTGGTTTTCATCAACTGGCAAATGCGCAATTGAGGTCCAACAGCACTTTCATATCTGAACTGAACAAGGGTGAAGGTGAGGGACGCCATCTCAGTCCCAATGTA
>JBFKJL010000342.1:0-2893 GCA_041631795.1 Saprospiraceae bacterium
AGAGAGGTGACAAATATTAATCTTTTTCGTAAGATTTGATCTTAATATCGATTTTGTATGCACAGTGAAATTGAATTCATTCGGCCCGGTCATTTTCATAATGAAAGACACTGGTATCCCAAGGCTCTGAATGCGACCATTCATCCCATGGTCAATTTCTTCCTGAATCTCGAGAAAGAAAAGATCGTATCCCGCTATTGTCATTTGCACCCCAAGGTGAGCATGGAAAAACTTCATGACATTTTATCCTATAAATGCCAGTATTTTTTATGGGGAGGGGCAGATCTGTTCAATGCCACGTCGGAAGATGGTAAAAGACAAATGGTCATCATTGAGAACAATTCCTGTCCTTCCGGGCAAAAATCCATGCCCCTGGTGGATGATAATAAGGAAGACGGGTCTTATCGGCTTCTTATAGAACGGACTTTTGCACCTTACCTCCGACCCAAGCAAGGCGTATCGAGGATCGATGGACACCTGGCTGTCATTTATGATAAGAATTATATGGAGACGTCTGGCTATGCGGCGGCTATAGCAGATGTCTTTGATGAGGATGTCTTCCTGGTGCCGTTATACAATGGCCAGAAAAACAGTCATTTTAAGATTGAAGACGGGATTTTTCAAATAAAATATCAAGGAAGGTGGATTCCCTTACGTGCTGTTTTTCGATACCTGACACAAAAGCCGTGGAACAGGTTTCCCCTGCATTCCAAAACCAAGGTTCTCAACCCTATTGTGTCGTGCCTTGCCGGTGGTCGCAATAAGATGGTTGCGGCAAAGGCTTATGATCTGTACAATTCAGAATTAGCCGAACATGGGCTCCAGATCAATATGCCTGAAACAATTTGGGATATATCGAAAGCCGAAATACCATTGTGGATTCAGAAGATGGGGGGGCATGCCGTCGTCAAGATCCCATATTCCAATGCTGGTCAAGGTGTGTTCACCATAACAAACCCCCAGGAGCTGAAAAGATTCATGGATCAAAACATAGCCTACAAGCGGTACATTGTCCAAAGTTTGATCGGCAATTATAATTGGAGTTCGAAGAGCAGGAAGGGCAGGTTCTACCACGTCGGGACGATTCCGACAAGTGCAGGGGCGACATATGTGGCTGATATACGAATGATGGTCAGCAGTACAGACGACGGGATCCGGCCGTTGTGCATATATTCCCGCAGGGCAGCAGTCCCATTGGCAGATCACCTGGAAGCAGGAGCAGATTCCTGGGCAATGCTCGGCACGAATCTTTCCGTTAAGGTCGGGGAGAATGAATGGGATACAGATACCAACAGGCTGATACTTATGGACCGTCGGGATTTTAACAAACTTGGACTTGGTCTGGATGACCTTATTGAAGCTTTTATCCAAACAGTCTTGTCGACCATTGCCATAGACACCATGTGTAAAAACCTGTACAATTCCAAGGGTAAATTCAGGACAAAACTGTTCAAATCTCTGAACAATGATGAAACCCTTCTCAATGAGATCATGCTATGAGAAAATACAGGGTCCTTTGTCTGACAGATCATTCGACTCATAGTGAGGAAAATTCTGTGTACGCTCTTCTGAGAGCCATGCATCAACATGGCCAGTGTGATTATGTGGATGTCGCCACAAGGGGTGACGATGCCAATATGGATTTTTTTAATGAGATCAGTTTCGACAGCATTTTTGCAGTCCGTGTCGATGACAATTTTTCTTTTGACAATAGCAAGACAATTTTTTCATCATCGAAATCGCTGGTCAAACCTATTGATTATGACATTGTATTTCTTCGGTTGCCAAGACCCCTGGAGGATTCCTTTCTTTCGGGCCTTGCTGACCGTTTTTCCGAGAAATATTTTGTCAATAATCCGCTTGGCATTATTCGCAGCAGCAATAAGTCCATGTTGCTGGACTTCCAGGATGTTTGTCCACCGATAAAATTGTGCCGCAGCATTGATGATATTGTCGCTTTTGCCAATGTATATGACATTGTTTTAAAACCTTTGCACGCCTATGGTGGCAAAGGTATTTTACGGATCAAGGATGGTGTGTTAGATGATGGGGAGGCGTCCCATGATATATTGCCTTATCTGTCATCGATCGAGGATGAAATTAGCAGCAAGGGTTTTTTGGCAATGAAGTACATGGAAAATGTTGGAGCAGGAGACAAGCGGCTGATCGTTGTTGACGGTACTATCCTGGCGGCATCACTTCGTTTGCCACCTGAAGGATCATGGCTTTGCAATGTGGCTATGGGGGGAACTTCGGTTTTGGCCCGTCCCGATGAAGATGAGGAGCGGATCGTTGAAAATATAAACCCCAGATTAATGGAGTTGGGCATACTCATCTATGGGGTTGATACATTGGTGAATGAACAAGGACGGCGTATACTTTCAGAGATTAATACCCTCAGTATCGGTGGCTTTCCCCAGGCACAACGTCAATCAGGAAAGCCCGTGATTAAATTGACAATTGATAAAATATTTCACTATGCAGGAATTCACTACAAACAACAGGCCTGTCATCAATGATTTCAGAGAATGCCCGGTAGAGCCTGGGACTATCAATACTTTTTGGCTGAGGGTCGTCTCTGACGGGTTTGGATCACCGATCTGCATTCCACTTATGGTCGCCAGGGGCGTCAAGGACGGACCTACCCTGGGTTTGACAGCAGCTGTGCACGGCAATGAACTCAATGGCATTCCGGTCATCCACAGGCTGTTCAAGGAAATCAATGTCGAAGAATTGAATGGCACGATCATCGGTATCCCGGTTGTCAATGTGCCTTCATACATGCGCATGCAACGCCGATTTATTGACGGGGTTGACCTTAATCATATAATGCCTGGGAAGGCCAATGGCAATGCCAGCGAATTTTACGCCCATCGATTTGTCAACAGGCTAG
>JBFKJL010000343.1:0-2891 GCA_041631795.1 Saprospiraceae bacterium
GCTTTTCGGCGGGGCCCGGGGCATGCGGGATTTTATTGTGATCACGCTAGGCACGGGCTTTGGCGCGGGCATTGTATCCAACGGCCAACTTGTGGATGGATATGATGGCTTTGCGGGTGAACTGGGTCATATCGATATGACGTTGGGAGACGGTCGGTTGACCGGACTCGGGGTCAGGGGAGGGTTGGAAGCCTACGTTTCTGCAACAGGCTTGAAGCGCACGATCCTCTACATGCAATGCAAGTATATGCATGAAAGCCGGTTCAGGTCCATTGCTTTCAATGATCTGCACGGCGAAGACATCACCCAGGCAGCTGCTGAAGGCGACCTCATCGCCCTGAAGGCTTTTGATTACACGGCCAAAATCATGGGCCTCGCTCTGGCCAATTTCACAGCTTTCAGTCAGCCGGAAGCTTTCTTCCTGATGGGTGGCCTGGTCAACAGCGGTAAATGGATCCTCGATCCGATGAAAAAGTATTTTGAATCAAATCTCCTGGAGGTCTATAAAGGGAAGGTCAAGATCCTGTTGTCCGAATTGCCCGGTAAGACTACGGCGATTTGCGGTGCCGCCGCCCTGATATGGGAGGATTATAAGTAAGACTGTACAAAATTACCCAAAGTCAATTCATTAAATAACAAGTATGAACGATATCATTTGCCCCCATTGTAAGAAAGTCTTCAAAGTCGATGAAGCGGGGTTTGCGGATATCCTGAAACAAGTCCGTGACCACCAATTCGAGGAAGAACTTCAAAACAGGCTTGAGCTTGCCGAGAAGGAAAAAGTCGATGCCGTTGAGCTCGCCAAAGCAAAAGCCATCAATAATTTCCGGGAGGAATTGGCTAAAAAAGATCAGGCAATATCGGAGTTGAAAGCAAAAAGCCAAACTGAACTCTCTGAAAAACTGGCACAAAAGGAATTACACATTGCTAAAATGGAATCGAGATTGCAGCAAGCTGAGACCGAGCGAAAATTGGCCATCAGCGAGGCGACCAAAGCCATCGAGAAAGAACGCAATGACCTCGCCAATGCCCTGAAGAATAAAGAAACAGAAAAGCAACTGCTTGAGAAATCTTTGACCGAGAAGTTTTCTGAGCAACTGAAGACGAAAGACGGCATTATCAAAATGAAGGATGAGGAAATCGCTCTTCGCAAGGATATGAAATTGAAGCTCTCCACAAAAATGGTTGGGGAAACCCTCGAACAACATTGTGAAGCTGAATTCAACAAAATCAGGACAACGGCATTTCCGAACGCCTATTTTGGAAAGGATACTGATATATCTTCTGGAACAAAAGGCGATTTCATCTTCAGGGAGACAGACGGTTTGGGCAATGAGATCATTTCCATCATGTTTGAAATGAAGAATGAAAATGATGCGACAGCCACAAAAAAAAGGAATGAAGATTTCTTCGCCAAGCTCGATAAAGACCGGACCTCAAAGAAGTGTGAGTACGCTGTTCTCGTTTCATTATTGGAGCCGGAAAGCGAATTGTACAACAATGGTATCGTTGATGTGTCTTACCATTATCCCAAAATGTATGTCGTCCGACCCCAGTTCTTTCTGCCCATCATTTCATTTTTGAGAAACGCCGCATTGAATTCGATGCAATACAAGGCAGAGCTGGCTCAAATGAGAAATCAAAACATCGATATCACGAACTTTGAGGACAAGATGAATGCTTTCAAGGAGGGCTTTTCAAGAAACTATGAATTGGCCAGTCGTAAATTTAAAACAGCTATTGAGGAAATTGATAAAACCATCCGTCATCTTCAAAAAACCAAAGAAGCATTGCTTTCATCCGAAAATAATCTCCGGTTGGCCAATAACAAAGCTGAAGATCTGACAATCAAACGATTAACGTACAACAACCCAACAATGAAAGCAAAGTTTGATGAGCTGAAAAACAGTGGAGATGGATAATCTTAATTCTATAAAACAATTGAATGTGAAAAATAAAAGACTGGGAAGGCATGGTGTCCTTGTGAGCAACATTTGCCTGGGAACAATGAACTTCGGCTGGCATACGAGTGAAGCCGAAAGTTTCAGGATCATGGATCGCGCCCTGGAATTGGGCATCAATTTTTTCGATACCGCTGATGTTTATGGCTGGTCTGTGGAGCATGGTTTGACGGAAGAGATCATAGGACGATGGCTGGCCCAGGGTGGGGGCAGGCGCGATGCCATCGTATTGGCCACAAAGGTGTACAATCCTGTGGACCGGAAAGCCAACTTGCCGGAAGTCAATAGCGATGGACGCAGCCTGAGTGCTTACAAGATCACGAAACATTGTGAGGGCAGTCTGAAGCGCCTTCAAACAGATAGAATTGATCTGTACCAGATGCATCACATCGACCGGGATTGTCCCTGGGAGGAAGCATGGCAAGGCTTCGGAACATTGATCGGGCAGGGCAAGGTCATATATGTGGGTTCGAGCAATTTCGCAGGATGGGATATCGCTACGGCATGCCAGGAAGCCTCTAAACGTGGCATGATGGGTTTGGTGAGCGAACAGAGTGTGTACAATCTGGACAATCGAACGGTCGAACTTGAAGTTGTGCCGGCGTGCAGGCATTACGGCCTTGGGATGATTCCCTGGAGTCCTCTTGCCGGGGGGCTATTAGGAGGAGCCCTTGAAAAATACGAGAGTGGCAGGAGGAGTGACGAAAATTTTGTGAAGCAAGTGAAGGCGAAATACGACCAGCTTGCGAAGTATGAGGCTTTGTGCAGGGAGATCGGTCATCCACCAGGAGAAGTGGCCATTGCGTGGTTGCTCCATAACCCTGTTGTCACTGCACCGATCATTGGGCCACGCACCATCGAACAGCTTGAGAGTGCAGTTCGGGCAGCAAGTATTGAGCTCGATGAGGACGTCCTCAACAAATTGGATGA
>JBFKJL010000344.1:0-2870 GCA_041631795.1 Saprospiraceae bacterium
AAAATAAACTGATTTGGATTTCTGGATTTCAATGGAATCCAAATTAAACAATAATTCATCTCCACATTAAGGCAGCAGAAATTCTATACACTATTCCAAATAGATCATCTTTTTCCTGATCTGCAATGCTGAACTTTCCAATTGATAGATGTACAATCCTGCAGATTCAAAATCCCGTTTGCTGAGTATAACTTCATTATATCCAATATTGAATTCGCCATCTATAATTCTAACGATCTTCCCGTTTATGTCGAAGACTGTTAAGGTCGCCCTTTCACTTTCTCGTAACTCAAAGCCAATGACAGTACTTGCACTAAATGGATTGGGTTCATTTTGATACAATGCAATTCTGTCGTACTCTACCCTGTCTCCATTCGTGCGGAATTCCAAATCCAACTGATGAACTGACTTCTTATTGCCCACATAAATCTCGGAAAGTGTAATCTTCGATCCTAAATTCATTGCTTCGCTGAGTCTGCCTCCAGAAGAGGCCCTGAATTTCAGTGTGAATAAAATATCCTGTGGAGACAAAGATCGTAAGGATGTAGAGTGCCAGCTCATTGTGATCAATCCGTTATGATGGCCAATATTGTCTGCACCAATATCAAGTACACCGGGAACAAAGTCCAATAAACTCAGTCCGTTGTGTACCAAAGTAAATTGGAACCCAAATATATCAACAAAATCCTTGCTCGTTACCTCCACTTCTACATTGTCACCAGTCTCAAAATTCCGATCATGCGTTTGTATCCTCACTTTGTCCATAGAATAGACATCATTTGTTTTTGATGTGTTGGCTACAGCACTGCCATTCACATCACCCACCTTGATGCTAATAAAATCTTCCTCCATCATTGAAGTAACCAACTCCTGTACTTCCAATACTTCAATAAAAGGCCATGGCTGATGGATATCGTGAAATACCTGATCCCTGTCTACAAAGCACCATGATTCACTGGCAGGTAATTCATCATAGATTCCCAGGATAAGTTTGCGCAACTCCAGCAAATCGATCGTACTGACTTTCTGATCAGAATTAACATCCGCAGCAATCACCTTGTAAGGACTATCAAGGGTTTGAGTACCCAGGACATGCAGCTGTATTAAGACCATATCCAGGGTTGTCACTCCATTTTTGTGATTATCATTCTTATAGCCCTTGATTGCATAATCTTGCAAAAGTGGATTATCCTCAAATGCATATACTCCTTGGAGTCCCGTCATTTGATTTAATGGATACTCAGGCGTAGCACTATGGAGCTGCACTTCGGCGTTTTCAACCGAAGCACCAAACTCGGTTTGAAGTTGACCCGCAATCATGGCAAAACCCGATCCACCACAAGCTCCTAGATTATCATTTACACGGAGTTGTACACTACAGAAATCCCTTGTGAATGAGTTCCATTGCAATGTATTGATTTTCCCTCTCTTCAACAGCCCACAACGCATTGACAAGAGGACGTATCTCCTGTCTGATGACATCCTTGTGGTCGTTCCATATTTCTTTGACGATCGCCTTTCTGGCTGGAGACTTGATGCCATAAAAAACAAACTGATCTTTCATATACCGTGCCATAGGATCACGCTGTGTGGCATCGCAATGTGTCAGACATTTATCAGCCAGGATGTCGAGTATTTTCAAATGGGACATAATTATCCGATAAGACCATTAAATTTATAACTTCTAAATGAAATCAACAGATGCAACCTCTTGCTGAAAGAATGCGCCCATCAAGCCTGGATCAATACGTCGGCCAACAGGCCGTGGTGGGGCCTGAAGGTGCACTGCGCAAAATGCTGGATTCCGGCCGTGTCCCATCCTTTATACTTTGGGGTCCGCCGGGTGTGGGCAAAACCACACTCGCCCACATTATAGCACAAACGATCAAAAGGCCGTTTTACAAACTTTCAGCTGTGAGTTCCGGTGTCAAGGACGTCCGTGAAGCCATTTCCAAAGCTGAGAAACAAAGATTCTTTGACAGCCCCTCCCCCATTCTATTCATCGATGAAATCCACAGGTTTAGCAAATCCCAGCAGGATGCGCTGTTGTCAGCTGTTGAGAAAGGCGTGGTCACCCTGATAGGTGCCACTACTGAAAATCCATCATTTGAGGTCATCCCTGCCCTGCTCTCCCGTTGCCAGGTGTACACGCTGGACTATCTTGAAAAAGACGACCTGATCACCCTGGTCAATCGCGCAGTGACAGAAGACAGCTATTTGAAACAACGGCCAATCGAGGTCAAGGAATACGATAATATAATCAAGTATTCTTCTGGTGATGCCCGCAAGCTCTACAATATCATCGAGATCCTGGCTGAGAACTTTCCCGGTAGCGAACAGGTGTTCATCACAAATGAACTGACCGAAAAATTGATACAAAAGAACATTCTCCAGTTTGACAAAGCCGGCGAATGGCACTATGATATTATCTCGGCGTTCATCAAATCCATTCGCGGGAGCGATCCCGATGCGGCCATTTATTACCTGGCAAGGATGATAGAAGGCGGTGAAGACCCACTGTTCATATGCAGGCGTATGATCATCTCAGCTTCTGAGGATATTGGTTTGGCCAATCCCAATGGCTTGCTTCTGGCCAATAACTGCTATCAGGCTGTCCATCACATTGGCATGCCGGAAGGCCGAATTCCTATGGCCCAATGCGCCATCTATCTCGCGACCAGCCCTAAGAGCAACTCTGCATACATGGCCATTAAATCTGCCCAAAGTTTTGTGCGCGAGAGCGGCAATGTGCCTGTACCACTGCACCTGCGCAATGCACCTACTCAACTCATGAAATCACTGGACTACGGAAAGGATTACAAATATGCCCATGACTATGAAGGCAACTTCGTTGAACAGGATTTTTTACC
>JBFKJL010000345.1:0-2868 GCA_041631795.1 Saprospiraceae bacterium
CATCAGCGGCGGCATTGATGTGTTCCATTCCTGGAAAGACAGGGAGTGGCAGATGCGGGCGAATTACATTTTCAGCAATGTGACTGGTACGGAAACCAGGATCAGGCAGACGCAGGAAAGTTTTGAGCATTATTTCCAAAGGCCGGATGCGGATCATTTAGATGTCAATGAAGCAATGACATCCCTAAACGGCGATGGTGGTTCTTTGTCTCTTGGTAATTATGGCGGCAATGACAACCTCAGTTTTCAGACCGGCGTCACCTGGAGGTCTCCCGGACTTGAATTGAATGATATTGGTTTTCTCAATACAGCTGACGAGATCAACCATGTCACCTGGGTGGGGTACCGGTTTCCAAGGCCATTTTCTGTGTTCAGGTCGCTGCGTATCAATGGGAACCACTTTCAGAGGTGGACGACGGGTGGCGAATACCTGTACAATGCCGTGAATGCCAATGTGCGTGCTTCCTTCAATAATTACTGGAGTTTTAGGACAGGCACCACCATTGAGATCAAGGATATTTCGGCAAAAGCTTTGTTCGGAGGCCCTCTTCTAAAAAGGTCCCCGGGTTTTTACAGCTGGATCGATATTGAATCCGACAATAGGAAACGCATCAATTACGGCCTCAACGTGGGCGGCGGTAAATCGACGGGCAAGGATGCAGGCGCAGTGAGTGGCATCAACTTTGACTTTTGGTTGAGCGCACAGCCAAGTGACCGTTTGAGGATCTCGGTCAGCCCTGAATTATCTCTGAATAACCGTGTGATTCAAAATGTGACGGACAGATTCTATAACGGGAATCACCGCTACATTACAGCCACATTGGACCAGGAGACTTTCTCCATGTCGATGCGATTCACCTACAGCCTGACTCCTTATCTCTCCATCCAATATTGGGGGCAGCCATTTATCTCCAAGGCGACTTTTTCGGAATACAAGTACATCACAGACCCGTTTGGTCCAGTCTACACAGACAGGTTTGCACTGTATACACAAGATCAGATCACATACGACAGTGAAGCACTCCTGTACAGTATAGACGAAAACAGGGATGGCCAGTCGGATTATGCATTTGATGATCCCAATTTCAACTTCATGCAGTTCCGCTCAAATCTTGTCATGCGGTGGGAATACCGCCCGGGATCTGAATTCTTCCTCGTCTGGACGCAGTCGACAACAAATTTTGGAGATCCTTTCAAAGACTTGTTCCCATCTCTCACAGAAGATCTGTTCAGTCAATCAGTGACCAATATATTTCTGTTAAAATTCACCTACAGGTTTTATAATTTTTAACGAAAGTCAAAATGCCTTATAGTATTCGGAATTAATTTATTATTTTGGAATATTATATTTTCATTTCTTAACAATTCAAAAAGCCAATTCTCATGAAAAGAATTTTAACCTGTGGTATAACCGCTTTCTTTGCTTACATCTCTTTCTTCCCGAACCTAATTGCCCAGGACCCTGATCCCACGCAGTTTGCCATCGTTTTCGATTATATGAAAGCAAAGCCCAACAGCAATGCCATTGGCCTTGAACAATCAGTCTTTCAGCCCATCCACCAGGAGATGGTCAATAATGGTCAAAAAATCGTCTGGTATTGCTTTGAGGTTTTATTCCCAAGCGGCAGCAACGTGGAATACAATTATGTGACTGTCAATGTCTATCCCAGTCTGAAAGCCTATCTCGAACCCTCGGGAGCCAACTGGGGCGAGATATTTAAAAAGGTGCATCCTGGCAAAGACATGGATATCGAGTGGAATCGGATCTCCAAAGCTAGGGATTGGGTTAAAACTGAGATGTATACGTTTATAGACGAAGCAGTGCCAGGGCCTCCTGAAGAAATGGCCGATTATCTCCATATCAATTTTTTCGATGCCGCAGATGGGATGGCGGATGAATACGTAGCCTACGAGCAGAAATATTTCAAACCCATGCATGCCGCAGCAGTAGCCGCCGGTTCAAGATTGGATTGGGGGTTGTACAGCCTTGCTGCTCCAGCCGGTGAAGAAACTGGCTACACGCACTTTACTGTGGATCTTGAAGGGTCTATAGACCATCTTATGACACCTCCACCGGCGGGTTTATGGGAAACCGTTCATCCCGGTGTGGACCAGGATGAAGTTTGGGAAAAGATGGCGTCTTTGCGGACGCTGGTGAGAAGGGACTTGTGGCGGTCAGCAGGGCGCACGGTTGCTCCGGCGGGAAATTGATTGTGGTCACATTGACAGCTAAATAGATTGAGATAGGGTTTTCAGCCTGGCCCTTTACAATGATCAATGATCAATGATCATTGAGTTTGCATCCTTGCCGACGGTGTTGCAGCGCAGGCACTACAGTCGAACAGAGAAACTCAAGTACAGGGTCCGGGGCAAAATCGGGAAAACAACGAAGGATCCCTCAGGATTTTCTCTAATATAATCCGCTGAGGCATCATTGGCACTGGCACCAAAAGTGTTGGGTCCGAAAAAATTCATGAGCCCTGCGGCATTCAGGATGTTATTGGCTTGGAGGCCGATGTCCATACGGCGTGATAAGGTGTAAGACACGTTCATGTTGAAGGTACTGAAGGCCGGCAACGTGAAGGCGTTTTCGACATTCCCCAGGCGCTTGCCCATGAACGACCAATCCAGTGAGGATTCCAGGAGGTCCCAATTGTGTTTTATGCCAAAACGACTCATCACGCCGGGCACATGCGGCTGCCTGTTGCCGGAGAAATCCAAAATCATATCATCAGATAAATCAGCAGTGCCGTTGGGATTGTACACTGTGTAATTCACGGCTTCAGAGTGCTGGAAGGTGTGTGTACCCCAAAGGGACAATTGGCGATGCAGTGAAAGAGACCATTCAATTTCCGCACCAAAGGTGCG
>JBFKJL010000346.1:0-2859 GCA_041631795.1 Saprospiraceae bacterium
CAGCAAGCAATATGCCACAAAAAACGGGCTTTTGACCTAAAATCTGTATTCATGGAATTCCGGACACCTATCGCACTCGAAAAACCACCTTTTGCTCTTGATTTCTCAGATCATATTTTATCAACAGGATCGTGTTTTTCTGAAAATATCGGGCGGCTGCTTTCAGACCTGAAGTTTGATATTTTGCTGAATCCATGCGGTATTACCTACAATTCAGGCAGTATCCGGACTTGTATTAAGACCCTGGAAGCAGGAAAATCGCTGTCTGGATCACAACTTATCTTTAATGGCGAAGTTTATGCCCACCCGGATTTTCACGGACAATTCAATTCAGCCGAAATGTCAACTGCTTTACAAAAAATGAATGACGCCATTGGGGCAGGCCATTCTTTTTTGCAAAATACAACAAAAATTATCTTAACCATAGGCACAGCATTCGTATTCAGGAGCCGGTCGACGGGAGCGATCGTCAACAATTGCCATAAACAGCCCGCTTCGGAGTTTACGCGGGAAATGTTGACGGCAGATCAAATCAGGGATCACCTGGTTGAAGTGATTAGGCTCTTGCGGAACCAAACCCGGAATAAACTGGAAATCATCATGACCGTCAGCCCTGTCCGTCACCTACGAAACGGCCTTGTACCGGACAGGCTCAGCAAATCGCATTGTCTTATTGCAGCTCACCAGGTTTGCGAAGGCCTGGATGATGTGTATTATTTTCCCGCTTATGAAATGCTTGTGGATGACTTGAGGGATTACAGGTTTTTCGATGACGATATGGCGCATCCTTCTGCTGCGGCCATTCGATATGTTTGGGATCATTTTGCCAACAATTTTTTTGATCACGACACGCTCATGATCATTCAAAAGGTAAAAAAGATCAACAATCAGATGGCCCACAAAGCCCTCCACAAGGATTCAGAGAAGCACCGTGTGTTCCTTCAGAACCTGATGGACGAGATTCTTGAGTTGGAAAAAGCCCACCCTTTCCTCGATTTCTCGGTGGAAAAGAAAAAATTAAAGAATTCTCTTTGAATGGCTGTTTTGGACGGCAGTCCTGTCGCCATTCCACGGAACATTGATATGGACAAGGCCGGGAGTTTTACCCACTTCAATGGCACCACACGCGTCATATCCAAGGGCTTCGGCACCATTGAGTGTGCCCCAGCGAATCAGTGTTTCCAGGGGAATAAAGGAGGTGTACTTTTTTATGGTCTTGATCTCTTCCCAGACAGACAATTGCCAGTTGGACATAATACTGTCTGTGCCAATGGTCATCCGGGCATCTGCATTGATAAAAACGGAGTAATCGGGCAGCCTGTTTTCGATGTAGAGATTGGCATTCGGGCAGGTGGCCCAAAATACACTGTCGGACCAGTCATGGGCAAAAGCCACATCATCCGGCCGGGTGAGCGTATTGTGGACAAGGAGCGTTCTGGCTTTCGGAACCATGTTTTGCAAGGCATACCTGATAGATGTCGTCCCGGTGGCCCGGAACCCATTCATGCTGAATCCGAGCTGGCCAAAGAAATCCCTGAACCCGCTTTGCCCGGTCAGGAACAGGTCATCTTCATCGGTGGTTTCCTGGTTGTGCATACTGACCGTGGCCCCATCTGAATTCACGCGGTTGATGTATTCAAACAAATCTGGTGAAACCGAATACGGAGCATGGGGTGCATAGCTCTTCTTGCATCCGTTCATGTCCGGGTGAGCTTCATAGACGGGTTTGTAATTGTCAATTGTGCTTTGCGTTATTTCGGGATGCATGAAGTCGAACAACTCAACAAAAGTGTAATACATGACCCGGCTTTGGCGCTTGATCTCTGCCGTATCCGTCTTGTTGGATATATCGCCGACGGCCTGGATGCCATTGTCATACATTTCCCTGTCAGCTGCGATAGCGGCCGATTGAATGTCTTCAAGGGGCACATCGCGAAAATTCAGGACATCTTTTATGAATGGGATCAGCGTTTTTCCTGTTTGTGTTTGGCCTTTCAGATGAGACAATTCTAGGTGGCAATGGGTGTTGATCCATGCCGGGACTATAAAACCGTCAAACCACTGAATGTCCGCTGACGGCAATTGATCCGCGGTTGTCAGGTCCACTACGGTATTGTTGTCATCCAGGACGACGACGCCATTCTTGACAGGCAGCCTGCTGACAGGGATCACGTATCCGGCGCCGATATACTTCATGAGCCTGAGAGTTCCATATTGATGATGCCGCTCTTGAGCCGTGGTTTGAACCACGTGCTTTTTGGGGGCAGTGTTTTATCCTGATCAGCTATGGCAATCATTTCTTCAATCCTGACCGGAAAGATACAAATCCCCAACCCATTCTTCATCTTGTTGACGACTCTTTCAATGTCTGCAAGAGCCATATCGCCATTGAGGAAGGTCATACGCGCATTGTTTTTCATATTTCCGGGATCAATGAAAGGGTCGAAAAGGTGCTTGTTCAACAAGTCAGAATCCAGGACAACACCGGTGCCTTCCATGGGTTGGATATATTTCTTCTTCCATCGCATTCGGAACCATACCTTGTCACCATAAAGGGTCCATTCGTATTTGCGAAGTGGTTTTCGCGGAGCAGACAGAGCACGTATCTTGCAGAATTGCGACAAGTGGGCAATGAGCTCAGACATTTTCATGTCATCCGGCAGCTCACATGCCCTGTTGTAATCAGAGATCTCCAGTTCTGAGTAAGGAAAATATGCTGTCAACACACGGCTGAAGTCTTCGCCTGCCACACCGGTGTATTTGCTGTTGTTCAAAACGGCAACGGTGCTGCACCTGTGGTGGCCATCGGCGATATATGATCTGTCCACCTGTCCCAGTATATCTTTCATCCGGTGGATC
>JBFKJL010000347.1:0-2851 GCA_041631795.1 Saprospiraceae bacterium
ATCATTTTCAGAAGGTGCCTCTTTGTGAACAACTCTGAAATCGTGAAAGTCCTTCTTGTTTATTTGAATGTCTAATGCGGAATTCTGCATGAGTATTTTTAGTAAAAATAGAATTATACCCGATAAATCAAACGCCTATTGGTTTTGGATGCGGCGGTGAGAAGCCGACAGGACGCCCTGATGAAGTGATCAGCCGTTTTATGTCTAGGTTGGCATGGAAACCCTGATCTAAAATGTCTAACTTCGGCGATAACGAACATCAGTAATGATCGAACTTCTGAAAGACAACACGGATCTCGAGATAGACAACATCGTGTCCTTCATGGAAGACCACAACCTGGGCGTGAGCAGAGCTGACATCCCTGATGTATACCGGTTTTCGAATGGTTATTCCAATCTCACTTACCTTTTTAAATTTCCTGCTTCTGAATTTGTCCTCCGCATGCCCCCAAAAGGCGCAGTCAAAAGAGGGCATGATATGGGACGGGAATTCAAGGTCCTCAGCGGCCTGAACAGGGGATTTCACAAGGCCCCCAAAGTCTATGCGTTTACTGAGGACAGGGCTATAACCGGGTACCCCTTTTATATCATGGAAAAAGTGGACGGCGTGATCCTTACATATCGGGAGGCTGAAAAAAGAAAAATACCCCCAGGGGAATTCAAAACGATTGCCGATACATGGCTGGAAACCATGATCGAATTGCACAATTTGGACTATGCTTCCGTAGGCCTGGACAATCTCGGCAAACCTGAAGGTTATGTCCGTCGCCAGGTGACCAACTGGTCAAAACAATACCTGGCTGCCGCGACCATGGACTTGCCTGATGCGGCATTTGTTATGCATTGGATGGATCAAAACCAGCCTGATCAGTACATGCATAGCCTCATCCACAACGATTTCAAATATGACAACGTGGTCTTTGATGATGGAGACTGGACAAGGATCAAAGCCATCCTCGACTGGGAAATGTGCACACTCGGAGATCCGCTAATGGATCTCGGCACTTCCCTTGGTTACTGGACGATGGCCGCGGACGGCCCCATGCTTGCCCAGGGTCTCCCCTCCCCGACCATTTTTGAAGGCAACCCGGGACGCAGTGAGGTGGTCGAGAAATATGCCCAAAAATCGGGACACCCCATCAAAAATCTCGTTTTCTATTATGTATACGGTCTCTTCAAGATCGCGGTGATCGCCCAGCAAATATTCTACCGCTACCACAAGGGCCTGACTAAAAACAAAAAATTTGCAAACCTCGATCAATCCTGCGCCTTCCTGTGCCTGATGGCCAAGCAAGCCATCCAGAAGAACAGGATCGATCATTTATTTTAACACTTATGAACAAAAAACTCATATTGGAAAAACGGCCAGTCGGCATGCCGAATCCCGACACCTGGAAACTCGTTGAATCACCAGTCCCGCAGCCTGGAGATGGTGAAGTTTTGGTCAAAACCCATTACATTTCCCTGGATCCCGCCATGCGCGGCTGGATGAACGAGGGCAAGTCCTACATTGACCCCATCGCCCTGGGCGATGTCATGCGGGCAGGGACCATAGGTACTGTGATCGATGCCAAAAACCACCCCAAATTTAAAGTAGGTGATGTGCTTACAGGATGGGGCGGTGTCCAGCAGTATTTCACAACATCGGGTCAGGGCCATTTCAAGGTGGACACGTCCATAATCCCCATGACGAAGTACCTGGGGGCCCTGGGCATGCCCGGCATGACAGCGTATTTCGGGATCCTGGATGTCGGAAAGATTCGGGAAGGAGACATGGTGCTTGTGTCCGGGGCCGCAGGCGCTGTGGGCAGTGTGGTGGGCCAGATCGCTAAAATAAAAGGCTGCCATGTTGTGGGGACAGCAGGGGGTCCTGACAAGTGCCGTTATGTGGTTGATGACCTGGGATTTGATGCCTGCATAGATTATAAGAACGAAAATATCTATCACGGCCTTAAAACCCATTGTCCTAAAGGTATCGATGTGTATTTCGACAATGTGGGGGGCGACATCCTGGATGCGGCGCTTGCCCGGCTCAGAAGGCATGCCAGGGTTGTCATCTGCGGGGCGATCTCACAATACAACAACCAGGTGATCGAGGGGCCAAAAAATTACCTGTCCCTGCTTGTGAACAGGGCGACCATGCAGGGCATGGTTGTTTTTGATTATGCGGACCGGTACCAGGAAGCCGGCATGCAAATGGCCATGTGGATGATGGAAGGGAAATTAAAATCAGAGGAAGATGTCTACGAAGGCATCGAGAATTTCCACGCCACATTTTCAAAATTGTTCACCGGGGATAAAAGGGGGAAGCTCTTATTGAAATTTAATGATGATAATTGAAATTTTTGATTCTAAACCTGTAGATCCAGCATTTAAGGAGGCAGAATTACTCGTGATGCTCATCGAACGTTATGAAGATGAAGTTGAAGAAGTATTTAAAGATCCAGACCCAATTGAAGTCATCAAATTTCGAATGGAACAGAATAATATGAAGAGCAAAGATCTGGGCGAAATAGTAGGTGGAAAATCCAAAGCTTCAGAAATCCTGAACAAGAAAAGGAGATTGACCCTCAATATGATCAGGAGAATTAATAAGGTGCTTGGAATACCAGCAGAACTCTTGATCAATGAATACGAACTCGCCAAATAAAGATTAGAAAAATGTGCAGGACAATTACACACCCTCAAACATAGTACTTATCCGTGTAAAAATGACGATCCGATAAATCAAATTCTCGCAGCCAGGTAAGCCGCTTCATTGATCGCCCGCTTGGCATCCAGTCCCGAGGCTTCTTTGGCACCTCCGATCACATGGATATTTTCCTGTGACAATCCCTGTCCATTTGCAAAG
>JBFKJL010000348.1:0-2835 GCA_041631795.1 Saprospiraceae bacterium
AACTGGTCCATTTTGGCCAGGCTGATACGCGTTTCAGCCGGTGGTGCTGGTCAATTCCTTGTGTCTACGGCGAGCTGGATCTTCCTCATTCGCATCCTGGCCTCGTTCGGCAGTATTGTTTTGGCAGGGTATACGATCGCCTTCAGGATCATCATCTTTTCCATCCTTCCCTCATGGGGTCTGGCCAATGCAACGGCAACCCTTGTGGGTCAAAATCTCGGTGCGCAACAGCCAGAGCGTGCCGAGAAAACGGTGTGGAAGGCAGGATTTTACAACATGATTTTTTTATTGGGCCTGTCCGTCGTCTTCTTTTCATTTTCAGATTTTATCACGGGACTATTTTCAACCGATAGTGAAGTCATCAAAGAGGCGTCTCTTTGCCTCAAGATCATATGCACAGGTTATATTTTTTACGCGTACAATATGATCATATCACAGGCCTTCAATGGTGCTGGGGATACCTATACTCCGACCTGGCTCAGTTTTATATTCATGTGGCTGGGGCAAGTGCCATTGGCGTATGTTTTGGCATACAACTTGGATTTTGGCCCGCTGGGTGTTTATATTTCCATTGCTGTGAGTTCGACCCTGATGACCATTGCGGCCATCCTGATTTTCCGAAGGGGCCGGTGGAAAAATGTTAAAGTCTGATCCATACTGAAATATTTTGAATTTTGCTTCATATGAAATTCTAAATATTAATTACATTACTATTCACTTTTACATTTCTTCCTGTAGGTTATCGACCAGATAACAGAGTCACATCTGTAGCTAAGTACTTTTAGATAAAGAGACAGTAAAGCTTTGCTTTTACTGCCATGGTATTTGTACTATGGATATTGATGTGGGGCCACTTTTACCGGTGGCCTCATTTCATTTGTATCCATTTCTGGTCTGACTTGCCGGATTCGATCACTTTGTAGATGAATTCCATACCGCGCACACCTTCCTCAATGCCGGGAAAATCCTGGTAAATGGGATCAACGGCCCTGTTTTCCAGCCGTGCCCGGATGCAATGCGCAAAGTTTCTGTAGATATTGGCAAAGGCTTCGAGGTAGCCCTCAGGATGGCCTGCCGGAATGCGGGTGTGCACCTCAGATTCCGGGTAGAGTGTGCCGACACCTGTCCGGAAGACTTGCATGGGTTTGTCATTCCATCGGGCGATCAGTGAATTGGGTTCCATCTGGTGCCATTCGAGTCCGCCTTTTTCGCCATACACGCGGATGCGCAGGTTATTTTCCTCACCTGCAGAGATTTGTGAAGCATAAAGTATGCCGAGGGCGCCGTTGTCAAACCGCAAGAGAATATTGCCGTCGTCGTCCAGCCTGCGCCCTTCCACGATCGTGCTGACATCCGCACAGATCTCGGAGATCTTCAGGCCGGTCACATATTCTGTCAGATTTTCGGCATGTGTGCCAATATCACCGATGGCCCCGGCGATGCCTGATTTGGAGGGGTCTGTCCGCCATGCCGCCTGCTTCTGATCGGTGCTTTCCAGCAGGGTAGACAGCCAGCCTTGTGGGTACTCGGCGACGACTTTGCGAACCTTCCCCAACTGTCCATCCCGGATCATGGCCCTGGCCTGCTTGACCATGGGGTAACCCGTATAGTTGTGTGTGAGGGCAAAGATCATCCCGGAGTCCCGGACTATGTCCCTCAGGCTGTAAGCCTCTGTGAGGTCAAAGCACAGGGGTTTGTCGCAGATGACGTGAAAGCCGTTTTCGAGGGCCATTCTGGCCGGCCCGTAATGGACGTGATTGGGTGTCACTATGGATACAAAGTCCATTCTTTCGCCTTCGGGCAATGTCTTTTCTTCGAGAATCATCTCTTCATAGGATCCGTACACGCGGTCGGGATCGAGGAAAAAATCCCTGCCTGAGGCCTTTGATTTTTCTGGGTTGCTGCTGAATGCTCCGCAGACCAGTTCGATCTGTCCGTCCAGGGCCGCGGCCATCCTGTGCACGGCCCCGATAAAGGCGCCGCGACCACCGCCGACCATGCCCATGCGTATTTTTCTGTTCATGATTATTTAATATATAAATTGAAGTTTGTAAAATATTCAATCGTATTATATTAATTTCAGCAAAATATTATTTTTTAGAGGACCAGACGTCTCATACTATCTTCAATAATCCAAAAAATCATCTCACAAATTTAAATGCACATGAAAAAGTATTTTGCCATAGCCGCATTATTCGGCATTCCATTCTTCATGCATGCTCAGAACCTCGACGTTGAAGGAAAAGCGAAAATTTCTGATATGCAGCTGGACAACGCTGCAGACAGTCTGGTTGTCAAACTTGCAGACGGCACTTTAGGTATCCGTGTGGCAAATACCATTACCCAGTTTCAGATCCTGAGTATTTCCAATGACACGATATACCTGACCGATGGTGGATTTGTCAAACTTCCTGCTGATATGGTTGATGATGCGGATGCAGACATGACGAACGAATTGCAGAATTTATCGATCAGTATGGATTCGCTGGAAATTTCAGACGGCAATAAAGTTGATTTAAGCATGTATAAAGAAGGATGGACCATGATTGATGATTCTACTTCAACAACAAAGTCTGTGGGGATAGGAACTCTATCACCAGACACCTCACTTCATGTTGTTGGAAACATTAAGATGGTAGATGGTAGTGAGGGATCAGGTAAGATCTTAACTTCAGATGCCAACGGTGTAGCCAGCTGGACTGCTCCTGATACGCTCATTACTTTTCCAGGTCCGGACCTTACATGCCTTGCTGTTGTCAATACAACAATTACAGGAGATGGGCCGTATTCTATTGCCATCCTGGGAAACAATGCATTTGTGGTACACAATGTTGA
>JBFKJL010000349.1:0-2831 GCA_041631795.1 Saprospiraceae bacterium
TCATTTGGTTGAGCACCCTTCCTTTGTGATCAACAGCCAAAGACAATCCATTCCCGGTCGCCCGCACCATGGAAAATCCATTTTCAATGGCCCGCAATTGCGCCATCCTGGGGTGGTAGGGTGTTATTTCTTTCCAGTCATTGGCCGGCACCAGCATGATATCTACACCTTTTTTCCCGGCTTGTCGGATAAAAGTGGGGAAATCCATGTCAAAGCAAATCACAGAAGTAATCCTGCCATAAGGTGTGTCCATTGTTTTGATCATCTTTTCACCCGCGTGAATGGGATCCACCGGCGTGGGATAGGCCTTGTGAAATTCCATGGCCTGATTTCCTTCAGGGTCTATCCAGATGATCTTGGCCTCACCCTTCGATTGAGGAAAATCGAGGGGCATGACAAAGAGGCTGAGGCCAAAGTAGATCTTTTGATCCCTGGCCAATCGGGATGCCTTGTTTATCAAGGCCTGTTCATCTTCTTTCAATACCATCAATGACCCTTCATGCAGGAAAATGATCTTTGCCCCATTTTCAGCAGCTGACTCTGAGAACCCCAAGACCTTTTCTTGAATCTGCTTCGTTTGATAACGAAAAGCCGGCAGTAGATTTACATCCTTATAATACTTCGAGGAATCAGCCAGGGTTTCATCATGGACAATGGATGCGATGCGCACGGTTTTGGCGGAAGCCGAAAAAAAATGATGGCGTACCTGACCAAACAGGATGATCGAAAAAATGACCAGGCCAAACAGGAAGATTTGTTTTTTAATGCGCCTAAGATTCTGCCTTCTGTCCCAAAACCAGTTCACTGATGGCCCTACCCAGGCAATGAGGAATGTCAGCCCCCACATGCCGGTGAGGGATGTTATCTGAAGCAAATCCAGGTTATCCTGGGTATGTGCCAATGCCCCCCATGACCCGGCATAGGGATTTGATGCCGCTGCAATATATTCCATAAGGACCCAGGTTATTGGAAAAGCGAACGTGGCGGCAAATCCTTCTACCCGCTTCGTCAGCCACCTGTCTACCTGGAAGGGTATCATTAAACTGATACTGCCCACAATTATAATAATGGAATACAGCGCCCCGGGGGCAGGTATCATGCCTTTGAATTTGATGGCCTGGACGTAGGTGACAAGCACAAAGAAGACGAATATGCCCAGTCTTCCCTTAAAGTTGCGGAATGCCCTGATGAGAATAATAAATGCCAACCATGTAAAGACCGGGACTATCCACCTGCCGTTGGACAGCAGGAACAGGCCCATCCCAATCATCATGAGCAGGTAGGTTATCAGTGATTTATTCGATTTCATCTTTTGTAATAATTTTCCAGTATGCATAGTCTTCGATTCATCAAGTTTGACAATTCATTATTGGCCGAAACTATAACACCCTGGTCATATGCACCGGAATGAGGGGTATTTGAAAAGGTTTTGGGACAATCGACACGGAAAAGGCAGCCAATGATGTGCTATCAGCTAGCTGTTGATCGTTCGGAATAGGGCATCCCGGTATTTCCGGGAGACTGGAATGAGCTCATCGGTGGCCTTTATCTTTAGCTTATATCCTGAGGCATTGCCCAGCACCGATTCAATGACACTAGTATTGACAATATAGCTTTGGTGACATCGCTGAATGCGTTTGTGGTTGGCAAACGTCTTTTCGATATTACTTAAGGTATTGCGCAGGAGGTTATGCTTCACGTCGTTTTCCGCCTTGTAGTAGACATCGATATAATTATCTGCTGATGTGATATAGAGGAAATGGCTTAATGGCAAAGAAACATTGTCTCTCTTATTACTGGATTCAAAGACGATCACTTCTGATTCTGCCAGGGCCTCCCCTCTATCCCGAATCCTGCTATTCAACTGCCCGGACACTTTGATCTGCTTTTTGAGTGTGTATATATAATGCCATAAGATTATGGCTGCAATGGGAATGATGGTCGTCCCAATGATAATGCCGATAAAGGCGATGAAACTTATATAATAGAATCGCCCTTCATTGAAGACCAGGTCATTGATCATGAAGCTTGACACGCTGGCGAGTAAAATCATCCAACTGATCCAGAGTAGGGTGTTTTTGAGATTGTATGATTTGATGAAAAAGCGCTGCAACAAGAAAAGGTGGACTACACTGATGATGAGGGCCGAAAAAATATGGAGGGAAATAATCTTCAGTTTATCGAACCCGGAAAGGTTGTACAATCCAAATGGCTCAAAAATGTACAAGAAGAGGAAGCAAAACAATGCTCCGCCAAAAGAAAACAAGAGTTTAAACCTGTGGATCTCAAGCAGATCGTATGGTTTGTTCAGATAGCTGCGCATATCTTGCTTATCATGATAAAAGGTGTGCCATCAATATGATGATGACAGGATAAAATTCCTCTGAACACGTTTAATTCTTCCACTTTCAGACTGTCACCACGCATACGCCTTTGGTGCCTCGCCCCCCGGCCCCGGGAAAATCTCATCCAGTTTGTTGAGGACGTCCTGATCGAGCTCAATACTTGCTGCCCGTACCGCACTCTCAAGCTGTTCGATGGTGCGCGGTCCAATGATTGGTGCAGTGACAACAGGGTTATGGAGCAACCACGCAATGGCCACTTCCCCAGGCGGATGACCAATTTCCTTACACAACGCCTCATACTTCGCAAGCTGGTCGTATTTCGCCTTCACTTGTTTTACAAAATTTTCGTCACTCCGCCTGCCACTCTCGTATTTTTCAAGAGCTCCTCCTAACAGCCCCCCGGCAAGAGGACTCCAGGGAATCAACCCAAGGCCGTAATGCCTGCACGCCGGCACAACTTCAAGTTCGACCGTTCGATTGTCCAGA
>JBFKJL010000350.1:0-2822 GCA_041631795.1 Saprospiraceae bacterium
AGTTTCAAATCACGAATACGCAATCCATCACGGGTTACATCAACGGATTGTATCGCTGGATCGTCAAAGACAATCCGTCCGACGAATACGACCTGTACAGTGGCGAGCCGAATGCCAACTATGAGGATGAGGTGGCATCCCTTGATTTCTCGGATGAAGAACTTCTGGCTGATAATGCTCATGTCCATATGCTCGTGGACAGGCTCAATCTCATCCTTGCACAAGGACGGCTGAATCCTTATACCGAAAATATCATCATTGAAACGATCAAACAGTTTGACCAGGAAGACCCCGATGATCTGGCCGTTAGAACGCGCCTGGCGATCTATCTCGTTATGTCTTCACCTGAATACCTTATCACCAGATAATCGACAAGTATGCGTAAAAAACGACAACTATCAAGGAGACAATTCATGGGCGAAGCCTCTTGCGCTGCTCTTGGTTCGACGACCTTCCTGTCGTCTATTCTGAACCTTGGCATGATCAACACGGCTGCTGCCAGGCCACATATCCTTACAAATACAAATGATTACAAAGCTATGGTGTGCATCCTCCTGGCCGGTGGCTGTGATACCCATAATGTGCTTATACCGACTGAAACGTCCGAGTACAATGCCTATGCAACGACACGCGGAGGACTGGCCCTGGACATCAATGCCAATCCGGCACAAATCCTGGATCTGAACTACAGCAATAGCGGACAGACTTTCGGCGTCCATGCGGCTATGCCGGATGTCAGGGATCTTTTCGACCAGGGACATTTGTCTTTTATGGCCAATATTGGTACACTGATAGAGCCCATAGCCAATAAAACAGAATATGACAGCGGACTGAAGAAGATACCTCTCGGTTTGTATTCCCACAGCGATCAGATCATGCAATGGCAGACTTCCATTCCGCAGGATCGCTCCGCAGTGGGTGTGGGCGGACGCATGGCAGACCTGCTTCAATCGATGAATTCGATTGACGGCATCTCCATGAATATTTCTCTTGATGGTAAAAACCGGTTCCAGGCAGGGAATACAGTCGTGGAATACTCAATTGATAACAATGCCAATGCCACAAACATCGCTTTTGACGGGTACCCAGCCTGGTGGAGTAGAAGCGGGTTCCTGAATATGTCAAAAGACAGCGCCATAGGTTCCATGATGGATGCCGCCTACGCCAATATCTTCCAGGAGACTTTTGGCAGTCTTGGCCGGCAAACCATTGATTCCAATGAAATTTTCAAAACGGCAATTTCAAGTGTTGTACCTCTCGCCACCACATTTTCTCCAACCAGATTATCCCAGGACCTGAGGATGATGGCAGAGATCATGAGCGTCCGTTCTCACCTCGGGGCAAGCCGACAAATCTTTCTCACGACGTATGGGGGCTGGGATCACCACAGCGATGTATTGAACAACCAGAATGCTATGCTGCCTGCATTGAATGATGCGCTCCATGAATTTAAAGATGCCATGGTGGAACTGGGTTTGCACGATGATGTGGTCACATTTACGATCTCTGATTTTGGCAGAACCCTGACATCCAATGGCAATGGATCCGATCATGCATGGGCAGGAAACCAGATCATCATGGGTGGCGCGATCAATGGCGGACAGATCTTCGGCAATTACCCAACGCTTAACCTCGACAGCAATCTTAATTTATCCGACCGCGGCAGGTTTTTACCGACAACATCCGTCGATGAATTTTATGCGGAACTGGCCCTTTGGTTTGGTGTCTCACCCAACGACCTGGATTATATCCTGCCCAACCTGTGCAATTTTTATTCGACCGGCGGTTGTCCCCAGGATCCCCCGTCAAATTACATGCCCATTGGTATGTTTTAAATCATTGAATATGACCAGAATAATAAGATCATCGATATTACTAGTCCTGCTGATTCAACTCAATACGGCTGACGCGCAAATTTGTGTCGGCGACCCCGGCAAGGTCACATGGGAGTGCTGGCGGGGCATCTTTGATGATGAAATTGGCGAGCTCACTTCCATGCATAATTTTCCAAAGAGCCCGGATATCACATTGCCCGTTTACAAGGTGCAGAGTCCAGTGAACTTTGACAATGACATGGGGGGCAAATTGTCCGGCTTTATTTCAGTTCCCTCTTCAGATACCGTGGTCTTTAACATCACCGGTGATGACAAAGTCCAATTTTATCTCAGTAGCGATGACAATCCAACCAATAAGGTTTTATTGGCTTACACCAATGGTTATACAAATATTGAAGATCACACCAAGTACCCGGAGCAAACAACAGATTCCCTGCTCCTTGAAGCCAATCTTCATTACTATTTCGAATTGATCTATGCTGAACGCACAGGAGGCGATCATGCGACTCTTTACTGGAAAACCGATCATCTTGACCCCGTTAACTGGCAGGTTGTGCCATCATCATTTATACACGACATTGGGTGTCTCCCTGGTGTCTGTCCCGAAACAGGCAGTCCCTGTGATGACGGCGATCCCAGTACAGTCAATGACATGGAAGATGGTCATTGCCATTGTTTTGGAGAACCCGTATCATCAAATACTTGCATCGGGGAAAGAGCTGCAGTGACTATGTACACTTATACAGCTATTCCCGGAAGTTCACTCAATGATCTCTATGCAGATCCGAATTTCCCTGCCATGCCGGTCAGCAGCAAGGTATTGGATCAAATTGCCATTCCACAGGTCAATGAAACCGACAGTTCCGGCACTCTGATACAAGGTTACCTGACCGTCCCCGTGACTGGAGATTACAAGTTCAATGTGACCGGCAACAACGAAACGATATTCTTCCTGAGTTCGGATGACACCCCGGAAAACAAACAGGC
>JBFKJL010000351.1:0-2810 GCA_041631795.1 Saprospiraceae bacterium
CTTCCCGATGCACAGGAAGGTCACATTAAGCGAGAATATATACCCACATCACAAATCACTGAGAAGGGGCCCCTTTTACTAACTGAATTTGAATCATTTGATGATCTCAAGTCGATCCTGACCATAGAATATGTCAACGCAGGGAAGAATGGATTCATGTCCTTTTTTCAAAAACCAAAAGTTGTATTGACACACCGGTCACGCAGCGGTTTAGTCAAAAGTGAATTGAGTTCCGGGGTCAAAGAAATTGAATTCATAAACGCTGCCAGGGGGAGCATTTGGGAGCGTATCAAACTGTCTGTCCGGTGCCCTTTCGGGGTCATCAACAGGCATGATATCAGGCGTATCGTCCTGCTTGGACGCCGGAAATACCATTACTTTGGAGAAGGTGATGTCGCATTCTATGACCTTGCTGAACAAACTGTACGAAATATCACTCCTGGTGACAGGGCATTGATGACGCCCAGGGAGTTGGGCGAAAAAGGCTACCTGAATACATTTAACCATATTACAGCCCAGGCGTTGATGACCTCTATTTTTTCTGAACAACTGGCTGATTTCATTGCAGACACCCACGAGAGATATTATACACCTGAATTGATTACTGGTCAGTTTACGGATGAGCAGATCGATGATATTGAAAATGGCGCTGTAGACAATTATATTGACATCATCAACAATGAATGGGGCCAGGAAATCGGTAAACATCTCAAAAAGAAATACAACTTGTGCCGCCACACCATTTGGACTCCAGGGTTGTTATGTGATGTCCTCAATGACTTGCAGGCCTATTACAGTTGGGTCTTTGAAATCGGGTTCAGGCCATTTTGTCCTTCAGACAAGGTCATCCAGCGTTATTGTCGCAAACTTAATATCGTCATGGGGCAATCCGGTGATATCCCGCTTTTTTATTAATCCTGGAAAGTTTATATGTCTGCATCATTCCTTCTTGATGAGAATCCACTCGTCTTGATTGTTTTCATTTGCCCTCACTTCATAACGCTCAACCAATTCGTGAAGGCCACCGACATCCCATGTTGACAGTTTGTTGATCCAATCCCCATCAACAATACAGCTGTCCAGGATGGCTCCGCTAAGATCTGCGCCCTTGAGATTCGCAAACCTCAGGTCGGCATGCCGGAGGTCAGTTTCGATTAAATTTGCCTCTGACAAGTCAGCTCTGGTAAAAACTGCATGATTAAGTGTTGCACCCCTGAGGTTTGAACGAGCGAATTTTGATCCTGTACAATTCATCCTGGTCATATTCGCATTATTGAAAAACGCCTCATGGACTGCGGCCCACTGGCACGATGCCCCGTGCATTTCTGCATGCCTGAACTGACCTGAGGAAAGATCGGCGCCATCAAGCCGGGCATCTTTCAAGTCTACTCCATTACCCTGCACCCACCGTATATCAGATCTGCGTAAATCAGCATTCCTGAAAGATGCTTTCTCCAGATTCGCCCCCCATAAAAATGCACTGTCCAACAAGGCATTTCTGAAGTTCGCTCCTCCAAGCTGTCCCTCCCTGAAGTCCGCTCTGCGCAAATTAGCGCCAACCAGGTAATACCCAGTGAGATCAGCACCCGAAAGGTCTGCATAAGCAAAAGATGCCAATTTAAAAAATTGGGTTAAAGAAGCCGTATCAGGATTTGAACCGAGAAAATCAAGCAATATCAACCCGCGTTCAGGACTTAACTTGTTATGCGCTAACGAATCACCGCGCACATATTTGTAGGGTTTTAGATACTTGAGGAGATTTGTCAAGCGATGTAGTTCGATGCTATCAAAATACATGGCATCAGGCTTTGAGTCAAGGGTAGAATTTCTTCCAGCTGTCAAATTAAAGCTTTCCATCAGCGCTTTCATTTTTGATGCCTGGGACATTGCATGAAGATATGCCCATTTTTCGTCCATATCGCGCAATTGTTCATTCATTTTTTGTTGATCCAAGTAAATGGTCACGCAGAAAAGCAATAAAGCAATCAATGCCAGGAAGAAAGCAAGTCCGGGAATTATCCTGTACCCTTTTGTCTTCATTTTTCGTTTTCTCTCGGTCATTGAAAATAATAAAGATTTACCGGTTGTCGAGGGCCTGGTTTTCCATTCGGGACAGGATAAAACAAATCAGCGGCTTTTTGCAATCCACAAAAAGCCGCTGATGGTATGACTAAAAGATTTCTAATCAAGCTGCCCAATGGCCTTGACATGAGCGTGCACTTGCACACCGTTGATCATTGTTTCCACCCTGTCTTTTGACATCTTGATGCCTTTGACATCATTAAGCTGGCCCTCCGGGGAAATGGCCTTCACCCCATAATAAGCGCCTTCTTTATTGACAGCCTTGATGTCAATAATATTGCCAGCCTCTCGGACACCTTTTACATCTAGTGTGCCCTCAGTTTTTGAAAGGGCCTTGATATTAAATATTGTCCCGTCATTCCCAATGGCTTTTACCGGAGCCAGGATGTCATCGCTGACAAGGATCTTCACAGGCAATTGCCTGTTACCAACGAGGGCTTTAATATCCATAAGCTGTTGCTGCCCAGACTTGTACAACGCTTTCACATCGTAGATCTTTCCAGCCTCATCCATGGCCTTGACATCAACAATCGCCCCATCCGGATGAATGGCCTTGATATGCCAGATCGGACTTTCTGTAGCGCATCCCGCTTGTGGAACAGCTTTGATGTGGGCGTGGATGTCCACGCCAAAAATCTTCATTTCCATTTTGTCCTCAGACATTTTGACCCCTTTGACATCGTTCAACTGTCCTTCTGGTGATATGGCTTTTACCCCGTAAAATGCTC
>JBFKJL010000352.1:0-2805 GCA_041631795.1 Saprospiraceae bacterium
ATTACTACCGAGACCCAGATTACGTCCAGCCTAAAACGGTTATAGGACCAAATAGTCTCGTGCGCAGCTACAATACGCTGTACGCAGGCAGTCAATTTGGATCGCATTTCAATACAGGTCACCGCGTTACTATCCGGGAATTGACGCAAATTGGAAACCACTGTTCAGTTGGCTCTTACAATGATATACAGGGGACATGTTCCATTGGCGATTATTGTCGGTTTCACAGCTATGTCAATATTGGACAAGGCAGTCAAATTGGAGACTTTGTCTTTATTTATCCATATACCGTTTTAACTAACGACCCTACCCCGCCATCAGAAGATCACGTGCCTGTGACTATTGGTTCTTATTCACAAATTGCAGCTGGAACCGTGTTGTTGCCGGGGGTTCAGATTGGGCGGCATTGCCTGGTTGCGGCTCATGCCACCGTCGGAGGGATCTATCCTGACGATTCTTTCGTCGCCGGCACACCAGCCAAGCGCATCGGGGCCTTGAGTAAAATGCCATTTTTTAATTCAACAAAAAAGAGACACTATCCCTGGCCATACCATTTTGATCGGGGCATGCCATGGCGAAAAGAAGGATATGAAGCTTGGTTAAAAAAACAAGGCCAGTCCCCAAAAGATTGATAACTTCAACATTAAATTAAAAAAATCAAATATTATGGATGCCAAAAAGTCCGGTGGCACAAAAAGCCATGCTGCATTGATGCAGGAAATGAGTGAAAAGGATTACTCAATAAAACAATCCTTGTATTCAATGATGCAAAATGCACCGATCCCTGAGGAGGAATTCATGCATAACATGGCCTTGTTTATCGATCGTCGATTGCTTTCACGCTACCTTTTTATCAATGAGATTTATCAAAAAATCATCAATGTGCATGGTAATATCTTCGAGTTCGGAGTACGCTATGGACAAAACCTTGCATTGATGGTGAGCTATCGTGGCATTTATGAACCCTATAACCACAATCGTAAAATTGTCGGTTTTGACACATTCTCTGGATTTCCTGAAGTCGATAAAGGCAAAGATATGGTTGGCTCTCAAGCTGGTGACTTCAGCGTACCGAAAAGCTATGAAGATTTTTTAGAGCAAGTTCTCTTGAAACATGAGGCCATGGCACCTGTGGAAAAGATCAGGAAATTTGAGCTTGTCAAAGGAGATGTTACCAAAACATTACCAAAATATTTGACGGATAATCCGGGAACAATGATTTCCATGGTCTATTTTGATATGGACGTTTATAAACCAACTAAAGCTTGTCTTGAGGCCATTGTACCTTATCTGACTAAAGGATCTGTCATCGCCTTCGACGAATTGAATGATCCTTATTGGCCTGGTGAGACTATGGCTTTAAGAGAAGTATTGGGGACAAACAATTTCAGGCTGGTCCACACCCCCTTCAGGGGATCGGGCGCGTACCTGGTTTACGAATAATTATAAGGCTGGTTCTGGACATAGCATCTCTATGTCTGGCATGTCTACAGATACACTTTTGATGACACTAACCATATTTCAGCATCCACAATGCTCATGCCTATCCTTTTGTCTTAGTCAACGACCTGATCTTTTGAATTTTGTCCAGCCATAATATTTTGACCAGGATGTGAGAAATAACTTAATATGATGCAGAAATGACTTTAATTTTTAATGAGAGTGATTGCAAAGATTCTGAAGCAATGACGTTACCTGACCCATCATTTAGAACAGGTCAATCAATGACAAACAATATTTAAAGTGGTAGTCATCATATTTTAATTTTATTAATTAGTTTCTTCTTAATTTTGCCACCTAAATTTAATATTTCATGAACATCTGCGTCGTAGGAACAGGCTATGTTGGACTCGTTACTGGAACTTGTTTTGCCGAAACCGGTAATTCCGTGACCTGTGTAGACATTGATGAAAATAAGGTGGCTTCACTTAAAAAAGGAGTTATTCCCATTTATGAACCTGGCCTGAGTGTGATCTTTGAACGGAACATCAGCCACAACCGACTAAAATTCACGACCTCGCTTGAGGAAGGCATTAGAAACGCCAACATTATATTTCTCGCCCTTCCAACACCTCCGGGAGAAGACGGGTCAGCGGACCTGTCCTATGTCCTGGGCGTGGCGGAAGATCTTTCAGGAATGCTGGATCACTATACAGTGATCGTTGATAAAAGTACTGTCCCCGTCGGAACAGCTGAGAAAGTCACACAAGCCCTGGCGAAAAATCTTGACAGATCCCTGTTCGATGTGGTGTCGAATCCCGAATTTCTTAGGGAGGGTGCCGCCGTCGAAGATTTCATGAAACCGGAACGCGTGGTCATTGGCACATCTTCATCAAAAGCCGCCGAGGTCATGAAACGCCTGTATGAACCTTTTGTCAGGCAGGGCAATCCCATCATTATTATGGATGAAAAATCCGCAGAATTGACAAAATACGCTGCCAATGCCTTCCTGGCGACCAAGATTTCCTTTATGAATGAAATCGCCAACCTCAGCGAAAAGGTCGGTGCCAATGTCGACCATGTCAGGAAAGGCATCGGATCGGATTCGCGCATAGGCAAGCGCTTCCTTTTCCCGGGAGTGGGTTATGGCGGCTCCTGTTTTCCAAAGGATGTCAGCGCTTTATATGAAACATCTAAACAAAACAATTACGATTTCAAGATCCTGGGATCAGTCATGGAAGTGAATGCCGCTCAAAAGCTGAAGATTGCAGATAAGATCAAGGCCTATTTCGGCAAAGACCTCAGGGGAAAGACCATCGCTGTCTGGGGTCTCGCATTCAAACCCAATACAGATGATATCAGGGA
>JBFKJL010000353.1:0-2799 GCA_041631795.1 Saprospiraceae bacterium
CGTCTTCGCAACAGGAATTTCCACATTGTTGTTCCCGGTGAAACAGTCGCCCGGATTGCTGCCATCCACAATGTAAAACCATCGACGATATTGTTGCGCAATCGCATTCCCAGGGATGCTGAACCCCTTCCTGGTGAGCTGCTCTACATTCGCGGGACCATCAGGCTTAACCACCAGGTGAAGTATTCGAGAAACAAGTCCGCTTTAATCGCAAGTTCAGGTAGTGATTTTATTTTCTGATGAATCGCCCTATTTTTGGGTGCGCCGTGAAATATTCAATTACAATATTATTCCTCTGGTTTTGTGCAGGGGCTGTCGAGGGCCAAAGCTTTAGTTTTGGACCCAAAGGCGGCCTGACTATTGCGATTCAGAATTGGAACAGTTCGGACAGGGATCCTCTTTTTGGATCACATGCGGCCATCTTCATTGAAAGCGCGGACAAAGAACTGAAAGGCGCCCTGTTTGCTGAAGCCGGATACCATTTGCGCGGCAGTTCTATTCGTATCGTCAATTTTTTCCAGGGAATAAACTTCACTGATGGATATAAGTTTCGGAATGTCGCCCTTAAGCTGGGCGCCAAAAAACGGCTCGATACGAGCCTCAACAGCATTCCCTTTTATGCGTTTGCGATTCGGGGGGAATACAACATCAATACGAATCTGAAGGACTTTGAACAATACCAAAGCCTGTTTTACCCTATTGAATTCTACGTCAATAAATTTGTTTATGGCGTTGATGTTTCCGGTGGATTTGAATTTCCGGTTTCTGACTATGTCATTCCGTTTATCCAGTTCACGATCAGTCCGGATCTTTCATTTCAATACCGTCAGCCGGCACTCAGCAATATATTGAGTCCCTATAACGGACAAACCATTACCGTCCCTGAAAGGCAGATCAGGAACATCAGCTTTGAAGTGTCTTTCGGCATTCGTTTCTTTCGTGAGGTCGTTGTTTTGGACTAAAAGGAAACGCCCAGGCCCAACGTCAGATATTTTGGCTGATCTTTAAATCCCCAGTTGTCCTCCCGGAAGTAAAAATATTCTCCCACTCCAGCAAAGTGGTATTCATATGTCAGATCCAGGTGAAAGTTTGAAAACACGATGCCGAAATTAAATGTAAAACCCGCTTCAAATTTTTCTCGTCGCTCTTCAAAATACAGCAAATCAGCAAAGATGCTGTTCTCCTTTATGATGTAAGAAAAAATAGGACCGGCCCCGCCTTTGATATTGCCAAACTTCAGGCCGGCTGTAATCGGTAAAACGATATAGTGCGTTGATTTGGTCTCGTTTTGCTCAATGATCTCGTCCAGGATGTAATTCGTTTTCCTGAAACGGGTTTTTATATTCCTGTAATTGATCTCTCCCTGTAGAAAAAGTAATCCGTTTGTATAAAACCCGAATACGCCAAATCCTGGAGAGATATCCTGTTCTAAAAACCCGACTTTATAGATCAGGTAGTCCTGCCAATCATCATACTTGATTTCCTGGTACCTGTTAAAGGGTAGTGAGTATGTCCCTTTCACACCGACCCTGATTTGGGCCTGTGCCAATGTTGATAAAAGTATAAATACAACTGTGGCCCAGATGGCTTTGTACAGGATATTCATATCGTAAAGATAACGCCAATTGGCCAGTGATTAATATACTGTTCTGAATATTAGGGCAGTCCTTCGTGCCACGAAATGTTCGTGGCACGAGCTCCTATGGTTTATCGGACCAGGATTTTTCAACGTACCTTATCCATTCACGAACTTCGCCGTCGACAAAACACAACCTTTCTGGTCAATAATGAGCATGAAATACATTCCTTACCGGAACATAGCTATGATGGCAATCAGGTCCGGGAGGTTTAACTGGGCTTCGGACTTTAGCCACAATTATGCAGATAAATTAAGACCCGGTGAAAGGGGAAGCGCCTTTCATTTTAATATGGCTCAAATCACTTATCACAACAAACAATACCATGCGTCCCTTGAACACCTCAGTTGTCTGATTTTGGCGGTCATCTCATTCACCTGGCAGCTAAAACGCTTCAGGCTAAAATATATTTTGAATACGGAGAGTATGATCTCATGAAATATGTTCTGGACACCACGGACATTTACATCACCAGGAACAAAGTCATCGGATACCACAAGAACATCACCTCCGGTTTCAGGAAACTCGAAAAAGCTGTGTCTCCTCCCGACATAAAGAAAATTGAAAAGCTTAAACACACATGCAACCACCTGACACCGCTTACAGAACGCTCCTGGCTTTTGCATCAACTTGATAACGTGTCAATTTAAGTTATTGTACCACTAATTCTCAATGAGGACATCCTGATCTATTATGAGCGTTGATGATGTGTCGACGGCAAATTCGACCCCAGCTGCTGAATAGTTGCCAATACAGGTACTGTTGGTAATGGTCAGACCACCACCACCTGTGACTTTTACGGCACATCCGTCTCCAATGGAACTGTTTTTGGTAATCATCACATGATCCATGTAAGCCACTCCCAGACAAAGCACACCGGCGCCCTCAGAGGCATATTGATGAACACCATTGGCATATCCACTGGAGATTGTCACCCCGCTTATCATCACGTCAGTGGCATTTCCGTCTATGACTATCGTGTGATAAGCATTATCTGTTGTGTCCCCGGGTAAGCCCATATCACCGGAAATGATTGTGGGGTGAGCGGCAACATCTCTAACGCCGCCACCTGTTGGATATCCGCCTTCAACATGGCTTGTGCTGCTGAAAACAAAAGTGGAGTCCCTGTTGCTTCCTTCAGGTATGTATTTGCCCCTGGCGA
>JBFKJL010000354.1:0-2796 GCA_041631795.1 Saprospiraceae bacterium
GCGAGATGAGCACTGACCAATTGGGGCCTTGGCCTGTATTGGAAGCGTATGTCCTTTGATGTGCGATCGAAAAGATAGGCGGCACCGGGATCTGTGTCGAGGTCGGAGTAGAATATCCATTTTTGTTCATCCTTTGTCATAGAAGTGATGGAAATCTCAGATTTTGGAAATGATCTTTTCAGCAACATGTAATCCTGCTCAAAGGCATTATCCTTCCAGTAGATCCTGGTTTTATCACCCACATAAGAAGTTGCAATAAGGGTGTTTGTCAGTTCTGAAAAGGTTGCCTGTCCAAAGTCCACTTCATCTTCGGGATCTGAGTCGATCTGTCGCCATTCACCTGTTTCAGGATTAAGGAGGCCAAGGGCAGTCAGGTCCAGAGGTCCTTTGTTGGTGACCAGGTAAATGGCGCCATTTTCAGCAAACCTTACCGGGTGACACATTTCATTCACAGTACATGCATAAATGACCTTGAGGTCCTCGCCTTCTCTAATAAGGATCTCTGTACCTCCATCAGTCGCAGACCGCGTAAAGGCCGCGAGTTCATCCCTGAGATTAAAATAATAGCCATTGATCTGGCTTTTATTTTCAAAAACAACCTGGTTTTCACCTGTGTGTATGTTGATGGAGTAGAGATCGTGCCAGGATTTGTCCCTGTTGTTCAATCCGACATAGATCCTGTCTTCTGATGACCTCGGAACAGATACAATAAATGCCGCGATATTGTCATACGGGGTGAGATCCGTGCAGGAAGGCACCCCTGTTTCAACCTCGGGGTCGGCTTCTGGATTAACGGCGTAGATATGAAAATTTTCATCGCCACCCTTGTCCTGGGCATAGAGAATGAACCGACTGTCCCTGCTCCAGAAATAACTGCGTACCGGGCGATTCATGTCTGCGGTGACCGGTATTGCCTTGTCAAAATCTTCGAGGATATGTTTGACCCAAATATTCATGACACCTTTATATGGTTTAATAAACGAGATAAAGGTGCCATCTGGACTCAGTTGCGCGCCGGTAATTTCGGGATTTCCAAAGAGGATTTCCCTGTCAATTATGGGGGGAAGGGTATTCGTATTATTCATGTCGATCCGTTTTTTAAAGCATCCAGGTACGCATATCTTTTTTGCACAAGCTTATAGCTCATTTTACTGACCAGGAAACCTGCCCGTCCTTCCAGGATGCCCAGGTGGAGAATATATGACCTGAAGAACCTGGCTGCGGGGGCAAGAGCCCTTTTGAGCGTTCCGTGATTTTTACCGGAATGATGTAGATTCAATGCTGACAAATAAGCATATCGATCCGTTTTGTCCTCCAGGTCCTGTACATCTTCGTAGCTGTAGTGATCTACCCATCCTTTTAATTTTTTAATCCTGGAATTTTCAGGGTAGTCCAGCATTTCATGGACCTCACGCATATTCCATTGTACTTTTGTCCTGTTAAATATCCGCAGTTTCCATATGGGCTTCATTTCTGAAAATCTTAACCACCGGCCGCAAAAATTGATCCTGATCCGTACCATGTATAAACAATCCTCCTCGAATGCCGTGGCCCTGATCGTTGATGCCAGTGATGGACTGATGACTTCATCCGCATCAATAGAAATGATCCAGGGGTGACGCGCCTGGGCATTGCCAAAATTCTTGGCCTTGCCGTATCCCTCCCAGGAACGCTGAAATACACGCGCGCCGGCTTTGTCTGCACGTTGAGGTGTGCTGTCGCTGCTGAACGCATCTACAACAACGATATCATCAGTGATCTGCCTAAGTGCAGTGATACACTGTGAGATGCGCTTTTCTTCATCTTTTGTTATAACGACAGCTGAGACTGGCATTAACCCAGCATGTTGGCGTAGGCGATAAAATGCGGGTTTAAAAGTTCTTCCTTGTTATACACCAGCTTGTTTTCTGACCCGGCTACAAGAACGCGACCTCCAGATTCTTCCAGGATAATTTGAGCGGCGGCAGTGTCCCATTCCATTGTCGGGGCAAGCCTGGGATAAATATGGGCACCCCCGGAAGCAAGAATAAGAAATTTCAGGGAACTTCCCTTCGACACAAGGACTGGATCATTGAGCTTCCTGACAAAGTTTTTAGTTTCTTCATTGAGATGCGATCGTGAGCAAACCACACCCAGGGCCTCTTCGTCCTGGTAAAAATTTGAGGCGTTCAACGACTCTGTTCTTCCATTTTTCCGAATGAAGGCCCCCGACCCCTGGGCTGCATAATACAATTCATCAAATACAGGGGCATAGACGACACCCGCAACCGACATGTTGTCGTGTACCAGGGCGATGTTAACCGTGAATTCCCCGTTCCTCTTAATAAATTCCTTAGTCCCATCAAGGGGATCTACGAGCCAGTAATATGTGTACTCTTTACGTACGTCGTAAGGGATATTTTTATTTTCCTCTGAAATGATAGGTATTGATGGGTCCAGTTGTTCCAGTGCCTTGCAAATGATGGTGTTGGCCTCCTTGTCTGCAATTGTCAGGGGGCTTTTGTCATCCTTTGCCGTAACTTCAAAATCATCTAAATTGTCGTAAATCTCCATGATTTTTTGCCCGGCCTTTTTTGCTATTGGCAGGACACTGTTTATTAAATCCGTGGTACTTTGCGTGGTCATCATATGTCAGGGTCTCTAAACATTTTATAAATCGATGCGAAAATATGTTTTGTTCCGTAATAATGCCATTTCTAAACCTGATTTCTGCATGGCCTGGCCACAGATCATCTCACTTACGATGAAGGCTCAGCTCTGGCGTATTTTAAAAAGCCTTCCTTTGTGATAAGATAC
>JBFKJL010000355.1:0-2745 GCA_041631795.1 Saprospiraceae bacterium
CTGAACTCTGCACTCTGAACTCAGAACTCTGAACTCAGAACTCAGAAGCCGATGGTTCGAGGGAAATAAATCCTTTAAATGGGGGCAATACATTTTAAATTTGATCACTTTTATTTTTAATTTAAAAACTGAAAATGGAAACGAATATCGGACAGGAATTCCAGGAATTTTACTACAATCTGCTTGAGATGGTGCCCCGCATGATTGTGGCCTTTGTTGTGCTGATCATTTTCATAATTGCAGGCAAGATATTTTACAGAACGATTGGACGAAGAATTCAGAAAAAGGGGAGCGACAAGGTGGTTTCGAGTTTTATTTCAGAAATCGTCAAATGGGGCATTTACATCATGGGGGTGATCACTGCGCTGCACATTGTTGGTTTTGGAAGCATTGCCAGCAGCATCATCACCAGTGCTGGAATTGGTGCAATCATTTTTGGCTTTGCCTTCAAGGATATTGGTGAAAACTTTTTATCAGGCATTCTTCTGGCTGTCAAGCGCAATTTTGAAATCAATGACATCATCGAAGTGGACAACTACAAGGGGACTGTCAAAGACATCGATTTAAGGACGACCCATATCAGGAATGTCGAAGGTAAGGACATCTACATTCCCAATTCAGTCATGCTGAAGAACACTGTTGTCAATTATACAAAAGATGGCTTCCTGAGGTTGGGGTTTATGATAGGCATTGCCCCTGAAAGCCCTATTGACGATGTCAGGACATTGATTCTCGATTTCCTGAAAACTGAAAATTATGTTTTGACTAAACCTGGCCCTAAGGTGCTTGTCAAAGAGCTCGGGGAGTTCACCACAGATGTCGAAGTACAGTTTTGGATTGATGTTTTTGACAAGGATTTTCCATGGGGTAATGATACGGATAATACGGTGAGGAGTTATGTCATTGCCGACATCAAGAAATTATTGGATGCGAACGGTATCGAAATGCCCTCCCAGGTCCTGGAACACAAGATGTACAGGAACGGAACCATCAATGTCAAAAGTGCAGAAGAAGAAAAAGGAGCATAGACATGACTATTGAACTCATAAAGGGGGACATCACCAGGATCCGGGCAGATGCCATCGTCAATGCTGCAAACTCAGAACTGATGGGTGGCGGTGGCGTTGATGGGGCCATCCATGACAGAGGGGGTCCTTCAATCAAGGAGGAATGCCGGGTTATCAGGGAACGAAATGGTGGATGCCCACCCGGGAAGGCAGTGGCAACAAATGGAGGAGATCTGCCAGCGTCGAAAATCATTCATACAGTAGGGCCAGTATGGCGCAGCGGTCAAAATGGTGAAGCAGGAATCCTGAGACAATGCTATGTCAATACCCTGAAACTGGCTGAAAGCCTGGATATGAAAACTATAGCCTTCCCCAATATCAGTACTGGAGTATACGGTTTTCCCAAAATGAAGGCGGCCCAGGGTGCCATAGAGGCAGTTTTGAATTTCAATACAAAAGCGATTGAAAGGATTACTTTTGTGTGTTTTGACGATGAAAATTTCAGGTTGTATCGTGACATCCTCAACACCAAGAATGTGCTTTAAGCCTTCGTTGTAGGATGAAGGATGGCGTTGTATTCCTGATTCATGTGTATTATAAATACTGAATTATTCTCTATGCAGGAGAGACACCTCAATCGGAAACATTACTTTCTGGAACAAGGCAAGACGACAAGGCAGTTTGTCATTCCTTACATCCAGGAGGTGTGCCCCATCGGGCATACCACCAGAGTACTGGAAATAGGATGTGGTGAAGGCGGAAACCTTATCCCTTTTATTGAATTGGGATGTCGTGTTTTGGGTATCGATATCAGCGAAAAGAAAATCAATCATGCCCGGCAATTTACAGAGGAGGTCCTGCCGGGATCTAAGCCCGAGTTTATTTGCCAGGATATTTATACCGTGGATCCTGGGGAAACTGGCCTGTTTGATCTTGTCATTATGCGCGATGTCATCGAACATATTCCTCATCAGGATCATTTCATAGCGCATTTGAAATCGTTCCTGAGCCCTGGAGGCAGGGTCTTTTTCGGATTTCCGCCCTGGCATATGCCTTTTGGCGGACACCAACAAATGTGCAGGAGCAGGGTTCTAAGCAAGATGCCATATTTTCATCTCTTTCCCAATTTCATTTATAAGGCCATTCTCAGGGTATTTGGAGAAAAGGAGGGCACGATCAAGGCACTTCTGGACACTAAATCCACAGGGATTGGTATCAGCAAATTTGAAAACATCCTGTCTCGACAAGGCTATGTTTTTGACAGGAAAACATTGTGGTTCATCAACCCCAACTACCAGACGAAATTCGGATTGAAGCCACGCAAACAGTGGCCTTTGATCGGCGCTATTCCTTTACTTCGGGATTTTGTGACAACCTGCTATTATTGTGTGGTGAGGTCGTCCTGAAAATCTCTTCTTGTCCAAGAAGAGATGAAGAATAAATCAACATATGAAGTGGTTTGATCATGACTTATCAGTCCAGGTATAGATTGGCAATCAAATATGCGCAACGATTGGTTTCAAAGTTTCGTATGACTATTTAGACCATTTTAGAGAGTCCAAGGTTTTGTTTATAAATGTTTTTTATGGCAAAAAACCAATGAATGGTATAGCTTTGGTAACCTAAAAAATGTCATTATGAGAAGCTTAATATCCGCTGCTTTCATTTTTATCTTCATATTAGGATGTTACCAGGGATCTGTCCATCCCAATTCATTGTTGCAAATCAGCGAAGATGA
>JBFKJL010000356.1:0-2740 GCA_041631795.1 Saprospiraceae bacterium
AGGCGCAAAAAACAAAAGTCAGCCAAATAGCAACAGAGGCATACTGGCGCGGGAAGGGAAAATTCTTGATTCTTTCGGATTTACCCTGGTCGGCATAGAATGCGGTGATCAGTCCATGAAATTCCATATGCCTGAAATCTTCATAATAGTCGCTGTCCCTCAGTTCCTGCAAGCGCTGGGATTGTATCCGAAGGATCTGGGTTGCGGTATTCACCTTGGCATCAAGATACTCAATCTCATTTTTAGAAATTAATGGGCCGAGTTCGCTGTCCAGCCTGTTGTGATAGTCTTCGCAAACCGTGGGCGCATACAGCCCATTGACCCTTTCTTTTACATGTTCCCAGTCACGGCTTAATCTCAATTGGTGTCTGAGGGCAGTAAGCCATGCAATATGCCTGTAAATCAATTCCCTGCGCACTTTCTCAGCGTCAGGACCGTGAACGAATGCCATCACTGCTGCACCAAAGGTCCTTGAATTATTGACAATGCTCCCCCAAATTTTCCGGGCTTCCCATGTCCTGTCATAGGAACTGTTGTTCTTGAACCCGAGATAGAAGGCGACGGCAATACCGATGACTCCCAATGGTCCCCAGGGAATGGAGACATTGATGTCTGAATAATATGAAGCGGCACAAATGGCACCTGCATACAAGACGCCCAGGATGAATGGCCATTTTGACCAATTGAAGGTCATCCAGAATCCATACGTTTTTTTTATATACATAAATGTTATTTATGAGTGAATTTTCAGGATAGCTCAAAATTATAATTCTTTACGAAAATTGACGTTACAATTGAATTCCTAAAACCTTATAAACAGGCTTTTCAATTTCTGCTTTTGTCATTCAAGCACCAAATCAATTCTGAGATTCAAGAGAAAACATTGGTTTTGGTACCTTCATAGTGTAATTTCCTCTCATGAAATATTTAAGTTGTGTGGCCCTGTCAATCATAATTATGACAACCATCCTGCATGCTTGCCGGGTTGACAATGCCAATCCGACAACAGAAAACCGGGAATACTACGTTTCATCAAAACCCTGCACGCGTTGGTGGTGGTTTGCCACGGAAATAAAACAGGAGGATGTCAGACACCAATTGGATTGGGTCAAATCGATGCAATTCGGGGGTGTGGAAATCGCCTGGGTCTTTCCAATGTACCGCTATCAATTATGGTTCTCAAGACTCTTTGACCGTTTCTATCCAAAGGATACAACCGCGCAAGAATGGCTCAGTGAGGAATGGTCAGACATTGTCGCTTTCACAAAATCTTACGCGGATTCTATTGGCCTCACATGCGATTTCACCTTTGGCACTGCATGGCCAGTAGCCACCGATAATGTACAATCCGCGTATGCAAGCCAGATCTATGGCGATACATCATTCAGACAGCACCTCACTTTTGCATGGACATGGCCAGATACCTTGACAGTGATCAATCATCTTGATTCTAACACCTTCAATTGGTACGCCGCCCCTATGGCCGACGCTCTGAAGAATGCTCTTCAAGGATCAAAGTCTGCATTATTCACAGACTCATGGGAGATAAAACTCAACGATACGCATAAAATATGGACAGGTGGATTTGAAGATTCCTTTAAAGCAAAATTCGGATACGACATCATTCCTTTCATGGATCTCGGGATAGACAACTTTCCCGATGTGCGCTATGATTATATGCTTCTCATCGATGAATATGTTACAAACGGTTTTTACAAACCCTATGTAAGAACATGTCGGTCACTAGGCGCTTTTTCAAGGGTGCAGTGTCTGGCTTCACCCACGGATGTGATGACGACGTACAGCCTTGTGGATATCCCCGAAACTGAGGCCATGCTGAATAATCCCAATTATTCACGGATTGTCAGCTCTTCTGCCTGCCTGGCTACTAAAAATATCGTGTCCTGTGAAGCTTTCACCTGTGTATATGGCTTCCCCAGTACTTATATCAGAGAAGAGCAGGTTGCAGATCTGAAAATGGTTGCTGATGCGCTCTTTGCCCAGGGTGTAAATCATATGTTTTATCATGGCACGCCTTACAACCCGATAGGATCAGACTCGATCAATTTCTTCGCAACATCGCACTTTGGCCCAGGTGGCAGCCTGGAGAATGATCTGCCCGCTTTTAATAAATATATTGAAAAAGTCTCCGCAATCATGCGCAGGGGTAAAACATACTCGGACGTCGCTGTTTATATCCCTTACGAAGATGGTGTGATGAAAGGCGCTTATCCTCCCGACAAGCAGCGTGTATGGGTCTGGGGGGAATACGAACTGAGACACATATATCCCCCAGAAGAAACGATAGGTTATCATCCTTTGTGGATCAATCGCCATTTCCTTGAATCAAGCACCTTTAAAAACGGCCGCCTGGTCATTGGCGACGCTGCATTTTCCACATTATATATCGACGTCAAGTATATGGATGAACGATCGCTCAGGCGCGTATTGGTCCTTGCCAAATCTGGTCTACCTGTTTGTCTGAAGCAACGACCGACCCAACCTGGAAAGAAGAAGTGGAATGACTATGATGCCATGATAGATACACTGATGTCGTTGGAAAATGTCAGCGATGATTTTCATGCTGTTGTCAAACATGCTCCATTAATTCAATCCGATCAACGACCGGATTTTTGGTGCAGGGTGGGCCAGGATGGAACACATTTTATCTTTTTTGCCCAGACACTTTCCAGAGATTTAAAATATCCGGTCTATTCCGGGCAGTCCTTCAAGGACCAAA
>JBFKJL010000357.1:0-2737 GCA_041631795.1 Saprospiraceae bacterium
GGATTTCCTGAAGGTTAAGATCAGCGATGTACTTCAGTGCTTTTTTATTATCTCCATTCCGTACAGATAGCAGGGCCTGCGCGATATTGAGCAAGATTATATTTTCCCTGAGGCTTCCTGAAACGAGTGTAGCTTCTTCCAGTATATACATCGCTTCGTCGAATTTCCCGGTTTCAACCAAGACAACACCATACATGAAATAGCAACCAAATTTATTGGGAAAGAGATCCAGGGCATTCTCTGCCTGGGCAGCCAGTTTCTGATATTGGCCCAATTCCCATAGTGTTTTTAACCATTGCTCCCACACACTAAATATGTTGTCATTGCGTTCGATGGCGTTGGCGTATGATTTTTCAGAATTTTCCACATCGCCCATATTATAGAGGACATCACCTCTCAGGGCATGCGTTTTGGCTTCATTCGGATACAATCTTACAAGTTGTGTACTTATCGTATCCAGGAATAGGCTTTGTCGATCTCCACGACCTTTCATGGTCGCGATAAATGGAATGATTTCCTTTATTTTATCATCCAGTGGAATAGACATGTTTTGGACTATGGCATCAAATCCTTCGAGAAAACCGGTCTTGTTTTTTTTGTCATTTTTTCTTGTCACAAGAGCGATGTTTGCGGCTGCGTGATCGGGATCCAATTCGAGGATCTGTCTGAAAACAGCGTCTGACTCCTCTTTATGGCCAAGGTCATCCAGGTAAATGGCCAGATTGCTCAAATAGGATACTTCATCGGGATAAGCATGGCACAATTGGCGGAGTGCCTCCACTGCCGCGTCACTTTTACCGGTTTTGGATAAGATCTCAAATTTGCGTTTTGTCGATTCTTCTGAAATGCCCTTGATTTTTTCCAAATTCTCCAGGACATTCACGGCTTCTTCCGGATTCCGGGATTTGAGGAGATTGTAAGCGAGCCTGTAGTAAAATGTGTCGTTTGCCTGATCCTGCTGTATCAGTTTTCTCAGGAGGACCATGGCATCTTCATATTGGGTGCTCTTTTCGTAAATTTCTGTCATGGCCACGGCATACCACACATTGTCCGGATTGAGACCGAGTGCTTTTTCACCATATTTCCTGGCCTGCTCCAAATCGTTTTTTGTGTAAAAAGCCCTGGCCAGTTCATAAAAAGCACCATCACTTTGTGGGCTTTTAGCAATCAGTTTTTTAAGTAATTCGATTTGTTTATCCGTGTCGCCTTTAAATTTTGCGGATTGCGCATCCATGTAAAGATTTTGAATTTCGATGTCACCTTCGGAATAGATACCCGGTTGGCCCACCAGTATAAGGGCATAAAGCGACAGGGCACAAAACATTATGAGCAATCTTATCTGCGACATTAAAGAATTCGTATTTAATCTACCAGTGTAATTTTAAGCATGTTTGTTCTAAACCGTTTATGTAACGGCATGGATGCTGTATTTATAATAACATCTCCTTCTTTTAACAGTTTTTTGCCTTTTAAGATTTCCACGAGGTCTTCAATGGTTTCATCTGTGGAAGTAAATTTGTCATAGTAAAAAGGCTTCACACCCCAGATCAGGTTGAATGTGCCCAGAACAGGGCGTACTGAAGAGAATATAAATATCTTGGATTTTGGCCTGTAGCTGGACACTTTAAAGGCTGTATATCCTGAAACGGTAATACCCAGGATGGCTTTGGCCTTGATCTCTTCAGCAATTTTAGCGGCATTAATACAAATGGTATCAGAATAATAGGTGTCCGAATTTTTGTTGGCCTTTGGTCTTTTCCCGACCAGTTGGTAATGATTTTCAGCTTCGGAGATGATCTTGTTCATGGTCTGGACGACAAGCAGAGGATGGTCGCCTACGGCAGTTTCTCCGCTCAGCATGACGGCGTCACATCCGTCGAGTACTGCATTGGCCACATCGGTGATCTCTGGACGGGTCGGGAGTGGATTTTTGATCATGCTTTCCATCATCTGGGTAGCGACGATCACGGGCTTGGCTTTCTCAAGGCATTTCTTGATGATATTTTTTTGAATGGGGGGTAGTTTTTCCATCGGGTACTCAATGCCGAGATCTCCGCGGGCGATCATAATGCCATCGGCTTCCCTGATGATGGACTTAATGTTGTGCACCGCTTCCGGTTTTTCAATTTTTGCGATCGTTTTAGCGTAATGGCTGTGTTCGATGATGATATTCTTCAGATTGGCAATATCTTCTGCCTTCCTTACAAAAGACAATGCAATCCAGTTGACAGGCTGGGACAGGATAAATTCAAGGTCTTTTCTGTCCTTTTCAGTCAGACTGGGCAAAGAGACTTCCGTATCCGGAAGGTTGACGCCTTTGTTGGATGAAATGGCATTCCCGTGTTTGACCTTTAAATTGACTTCATCTTTTCCATTGGTGGAAATGACTTCCAATACGAGCCGGCCGTCATCGACGAGGACCCGTTGCCCGACCCGTACATCAGAAGCGAGATTCTCGTAACTCATATAGATTCCTTCTTTTGTACCTATGCAGGGGGTATTCGTAAATGTGATGATGTCATCCTTTTCAAGGGGGAGTATGCCACCTTGCATTTCGCCCACTCTTAATTTTGGACCCTGCAGGTCAGCCATGATGCCGACATAGACATCATAGTTCTCACAGATCGAGATGATATTGTTAATCGTTTCAAGATGGTCCTGGTGGGTGCCGTGGGAAAAATTCAGTCTGAAGACGTCGGTGCCGGCTTTCACGAGATTCAGGAGGGTGTTATAGTCA
>JBFKJL010000358.1:0-2724 GCA_041631795.1 Saprospiraceae bacterium
ACAGCTTGTATTCAGGCTCCCCAGTATGCACAATGTGCCAATTGAAAGTCGTCTTATCATTTTTGCAGTTTTGAATTTTCACGCCTGGTCCAAATTACTGTATAAAGAACTGATCTTTCCATTTCCTGGACATGTACGTGTGTAGTTCTAAGACAAAATAGAAAGAATAATGAAAACTCGTGCCACGAATTATTCATGGGACGAGGAATAAAAATCAAAAACACAGAAGCGGCGTGCAATTTGATGTCAGAGGCAGGCGATAATAAATACATCTGTCATGTAATACTTTGAAACTCGTGCCCCGACCATGTCGTGGCACGAGTTATTTCGCTCTAATTGACTAATTTAGGGTTAAAATGGTCTCATGGTCCGGTATAAATATTTTTATGCTCTCATTTCTCTCTTGCTTCCTTTGTTTTTGTTCCCGCAATCTTCTGACAATGGTGCCGATAACGTTTTCGTGGATGCAGAAGGCGTATTAAGATGGAAACCATCCGGAGAAGAGATCCATGGCTTCGGGGTCAATTATACGGTGCCATTTGCGCATGCATACAAAATGGCCAAACGGATGGGTATTGATCATCGCAAAGCCATCGACCAGGACGTGTATCACTTCAAGCGTCTCGGATTTGATTTTTACCGTATTCATGTGTGGGACACCGAGATCAGCGACACGCTGGGCAATCTCCTGGAGAATGAGCATCTCGAATTGTTTGACTACCTATTATACAAGCTCGGTGAAAACGAGATCAACTACATCATCACGCCCATAGCATTTTGGGGCGGAGGGTGGCCGGAGCCCGATGTGCCCACCCCGGGATTTTCTTACAAGTATGGCAAACAGGCCTGTCTGACAGATCCGGAAGCCATCCGTGCCCAGGCCAATTATCTCAAGCAATTTGTTCAGCATATCAACACATTTACAAAGGTCAGCTACAGGAATGATCCGCGGTTAATTGCCATAGAGGTCAGCAATGAACCCCATCACAGGGAAGACGGGAAAACTGTCACCGCATTTGTCAATACCATGGTGGATGGCCTGCGCCAGGGTGGTTGGAAAAAACCGGTCTTCTATAATGTCAGCCATTCTGTCCACCTGGCTGAAGATTACTTCAATGCAAACATCAAGGGAGGGACTTTCCAGTGGTATCCGACAGGGTTGCTGTATGATGAAGAACTGCAGGGCAACTTCCTGCCCAATGTTGACCGGTACGTCATTCCATTTGATTCAACCATCCGGAATGCGGGAGGGGCAAAGATCGTCTATGAATTCGATGCTGCTGATCTCAACAAATCCTATATGTATCCCCCCATGGCCCGTTCATTCCGGACTGCCGGGATCCAATTGGCCGCACATTTTTCGTATGATCCTATGTTCATGTCTCACTTTAATACCGAGTACAATACACATTATATGAACCTGGCGTTCACGCCGCGCAAAGCTTTGGCTCTTGCCATTTGTGCAGAAGTCTTCAGGACTGTTCCCCGTTACGCAGATTATGGGACTTATCCGGGCAATATAAATTTTGGTCATGTGCGAATAGACCAACAAGGTGATTGCGTCGTCTTTAACAGCGAGGATAAATATCTTGTGACCAACCATACTGATATAGAGCCAATCAATGAGAGTGCGCTCAACAATATAAAAGGATGGGGCAACAATACAGTGGTACAATACAGTGGCACCGGGGCTTATTTCCTGGACAAACTGAGGCCTGGCGTTTGGCGCCTGGAGGTGATGCCTGATGTTCTTGTCACATCCAATACCTTTGGCCGCAATGCGCCGGACAGGCCGGTCGCCCATATTCGCCATGCCCAGCACACGATGACTGTAACACTTTCTGATCTGGGACAGGATTTCTCCATCCATCCATTAAGTGTGGAAAAAGTAGAATCAAAAAAGGCTTCAAGTACGACTTTAACCGTCAAACCCGGGGCGTATATTTTGGCTTCGGCATTTACAGTGGAGGCAGAAGAGTTTCATCGCATTCATAGGACAGCGGATCTTATGGATTTTCATGCGCCTGCCACATCTGTTGATGCCGTAAAGGTTGTTCATGTTCCGGTGAATAATGCTTTAGCCAATATGGATTTAACCATTGATTTACAAGCACTTGCAGCGCATGATATAAGTAGAGTTCAGGCTTATGTCACCAGTACGCGAAACTGGCAGTTGATCGACTTGCACAACACACACGGGCACAACTACACAGGTGTCATCCCGGCCGATCTTCTCAACCATGGATTCCTGACGTACTACCTTGTCGTGCACCAGGGTAATTCTGTCGTGACATTTCCAGCCGGAAAGAATGGCTGGGCATACGACTGGGACTTTTATGAACGCACACCATACCGCGTCAGGGTGATCCCCGAGAATTATCCCGTCGTGTTGTTTGATGCAGAATCGGATCGGGATAAACTGACCTCAACACGATGGTCCAGGGGATCCAAGTTGGTTCCTTCCACAATACCAAAAATATCTGAATACCAGGTCGTCGTCAACGGTTTATTGCGCACAGACAACGAAAATCTCAGGGGTGAAAAAGTCCCGGACTACACCATTAAATGTTTTGTCAATGACAAAGTGGATCATATCCGCGAATCCCTTGGAAAGAAGAAGCAATTAGTGATTAATGGGAGATCTTTAATGGAAAAGGTATGTCCGGTACAAGTTGCCCTCACAGACGTGCATGGTGTATCCTTTGGCGCAGTAATTCATTTGCA
>JBFKJL010000359.1:0-2718 GCA_041631795.1 Saprospiraceae bacterium
GTACTTCGAAGCACATTTGTCAAAAAAGTATGCACTGAGACGTGAGGCTTATTTCAAAACGACTTCTGGTAAAAGAACACTGAGGAAGATGCTGAGACATTCCCCCGTAGGACGCTGCTTTGCTCTGCCCCCGTAGGACGCTGCTGCGCTCTGCTCCCGTAGGACGCCGCTACGCTCTGCCTACGGGGGTATGTTACGTTGTCCATGTTTTACAGTGTAGGCAGAACATAGTGTCGTCCATGTTTTACAGTGAAGGCAAAGCGAAGCGTCGTCCTTCACTGGTGATATAGATCATTGCAATCTTTGAACACACAACCGATCTTATCCCTAAAATTCCTGAAAGATCATGTTTGTCATAGATTTCACAGATTTTCAACAAGCCGTATTGTGGAATTTTTTCATCATTTCTGCTATAGTGGCTTGCTATGTGTTGCAATGGAGTGAGGGTAAAAGATTGCGTATTGATTTGAGAACGTGGTCTGTTTTCTTGTCCCTCGTATATTTTTCCATGATCATTGGCACCCGCTTGGGCGCCCTGTCATTCCAGGAGTTATACGCCCTATTACTTCATGGAACAATTCCAGGCTACAGCGGATCAACCATTTTAGGTGGCGTCTTTCTCACAATTCCGGTTGTCATCATATTTGCCCTGGTATACAGGTTGCCGGGACGGGTATTTGACGCTTTTTTACTGCCTCTTTTGCTGGGCGCATCCCTGGGAAGGGTGGCATGCCTGGGATCCGGGTGTTGCTTTGGCATCTTGAGCGGTCATTTTCCCGGCGTGCAGTACACAGCCAACACACCCGCGTACCAGTGGCAGGCAGCCAATGAATTGATATCCTCTGATGCGGCACATAGTTTGGCAGTTCATCCGGCACCGCTGTATTTTATTGTATTCAATGGCCTCGCTTTTGTCGTATTGTGGTCCCTGAGAAAAAGGATCCGAATACCCGGGATAATGGCGTCACTGGTCTTGGTATGCCTTTATGGGAACCGGTTCCTGATAGAATTCTTCAGGGAAGCGATAACCAACCGGGGCATGATGGGTGAGCACATATATGGCCTTAAGGTCGCACAGTGGATATGTCTTTTACTTTTTGTCATGGGGGTATTCAGTTTGATCTACCTGAAATCAAGGGATCAAAAAGTAAAAGTTCAGGCATTAGGAATTCCATCCGGCACCCTGAGCATCACACTTGTCCTAGCTTACCTGATCTGCCTTTTTTGTGTTCAGAATATCATCGGTTTTGAAATGGAGATTGTCCTGCTATTATCGAGTATTCCAGTACTGATGGGTGCACTTAAATATTTGCCAGACGTATTGGCACAGTCCAATACTGGAATTTTCCGTACCTCTCTTGCAAGTGCGTTGGCCCTGGGGTTTTTGATTATACCAATGGACTCAATCCCGGTACAAGGAGACAAAGCGAGCTGGATAGATATTCGGGCCGGCGGCACCATGGGTTCTTTCAGCGATGTGTCGAGAAACTGTGAGGGAAGTATCACAAATCAGGATGATGTCAACATGAAAACGGCAAGTCTTGATGTCTCGTATAACCGGGGTTTGACCGAAAATAATTTTGGCATTGGATTGAGAGGCAATATTGGATCGCTTGGTTCTGTTGATCCATCTCATGATTACAACCTGGGGACTATTGGCATGTATTCAAGGCTTAATTACAAGAAGATTGGTCTAAGCATTGGGGCGCTTTATACCCGCCGAAAATATCAATCCGGGAACCTGGGTGGCATCACTGAGAATAAGATTTATGTGCCCTTCTTGATCAGGTATGGCAGAACCGAGAAATTTTATGTTGATATTTCGTATTTGGAGAATCATGCTTTTTCTATATATCCTGAGCCCTCAGGTTCTTTTGGACTCAATTGGGGATTCGGTGACAGCCAGGGACTGAATACGATGAGATTATCCGCGATGATCATAAATGAGGAATTCGGATTCGGTATTTCCGGGAGCCGGCGCATTGCCAAATTACCACTGAGCGTTGAGGGAGGATTCTACTTACAGCAAAAACCTTTTGTCAGTTTTGGCCTTCAGTACAGGGTCCACTAATGCCTGGCCTTTATATTGTTATGATTTGAAAAACCTGCTCTTCATATTATTCATGTTTCCCCTTATGGCCAACACCCAGTCGTATGCAGACCTGGTAAAAATTGGTTTTGGCCAAACGCTTAAAAACAACTTTAGAAACGAAGACGCCAGCACCAATATCCAACTGATCGATCTGGATCTGACTCTTCCCATTGTTCTCAATCCCAAACATATTTTTATTGCAGGTGCGGCCTATAGCCAGTACAACCTACAGCTTTTTCCCGTCAATGGGAGTGGTCTGAACAAGTCCAATTCTTTACACAGTTCCACCTTGAAGATTGGTCTTTTGTCAATATTCAATGACAAATGGAGTGGGACAGTCATGCTTTTGCCGAAGATCGCATCGGACTATACCGACATTTCGCGTAATGACTTTTACATGGGCGGCACGGCATTTTTTAAATGGCATATAAGCGAAAGGCTCACATATCACTTTGGATTTTACATTTCCGAGGAAGCCTATGGATATCTCACAAACCCCATTGTCGGGTGTTACTACATCAGTGCCAATAAAAAATTTGAGATGGACCTATGGCTACCCAATTCAGCCAAAATAAATTACCGACTTGGCAATTTGACCTATGGGATGCATTATATAGGGCTCGGAC
>JBFKJL010000360.1:0-2715 GCA_041631795.1 Saprospiraceae bacterium
ACCGGGGTGGAACACAACCTGCCTGTCGTGCCTCTCTTCAACGATGTCACCTCTTTGTGGGCAGCTACCAAGGCTCATAACACGCCGACCCTGGTGGTGAATTATGGCAGTGTCAGTGGAGAGTATTACTGGTACCAGGAAACCAACGTTTGGGAAAAAGAGCGATTGCTTGCGTTCACACCCCGGGCTGTCGTGGATTCACGATCCAGACACCGTACAATGATTCCGGATGAAGAATACGAAAACGGTCATATCCTGACTTCGCAGTCCTTGAAAAAACTGAGCGACAAGGGTGTACGGATCAACCTTGGCGCTCATGGGCAATTGCAGGGTCTGGGTGCCCACTGGGAACTGTGGATGCTTCAGCAGGGGGGCATGTCCAACCACGAGGCTTTAAAAGCCGCCACCATTAATGGCGCGATTTATCTTGGCATGGATCACCAGCTGGGCAGTATTGTAAAAGGGAAGCTTGCAGATATAATTGTTCTGGATAAAAATCCCCTTGATGACATTAGGGGCTCTGAAGAGGTGCGTTACACCATTTTAAATGGGAGGATATACGATGCGTCCACGATGAACGAGATCGGCCATTACAATAACGTTCGTCGTAAGTTTTATTTCGAACAGGAGGGAAGTGGCAATGGATATCCGTACTTCCAGGAAACAGGCAGTCACATGATGCCCCAGTGTTGTCAGCGGAATTAGAAGGGTTCTCTGCCTCCGAACTGCAAATTAAAATGCCCTGCACAAAGCATTTGTGCAAGGCATTCATTGAAAATAAGATGGGTTACAAGATTATAAATATCCTGTGTTACAATATGCCTTCTGCGATAACAGCATCGGCAACTTTTATAAATCCTGCGATATTCGCACCTTTCACATAGTCGATCGTGCCATCTTCTTGCTTACCGAATTTGACGCATTGTGCGTGGATATTGCGCATGATTTGACCAAGTTTGCTATCCACTTCATCTCTCGTCCAGGAAAGCCGTAAACTGTTTTGAGACATCTCCAGTCCTGAGGTCGCTACGCCACCGGCATTGGAGGCCTTACCCGGGGCATAAAGGATGCCCGCTTTCTGGAATACATGAACGGCCTCAATTGTAGAAGGCATGTTGGCCCCTTCAGCTACGAGGTAGCACCCATTTTTAACAAGCATTTCTGCGTCTTCCTCATTGATCTCATTCTGGGTTGCGGATGGGAAGGCGAGATCCGCCTTGATACCCCAGGGTTTTTCATTTTCGAGGTAGATCAGTCCGAATTCATCAGCAAATTCTTTGATCCTGCCACGCTTTACATTTTTAAGGTCCATAATCCAGTCCAGCTTTTCGCGTGTGATGCCATCCCTGTCATAAACAGTACCGTTTGAATCAGAAACTGAGTGAACGCTGCCCCCAAGTTCGAGGATCTTCTCAATGGTGTATTGTGCCACGTTGCCGGACCCTGAAACGAGACATTTTTTATCTTTCAAACTGTCGCCGCGGTTGTGCTTGAGCATTTCATTGGCAAAATATACTGTACCATAACCTGTTGCTTCCGGTCGAATCAGGCTGCCGCCAAATGAGATGCCTTTGCCTGTGAATGTGCCTGTGTGCTCATTGCGCAACTTCTTATACATACCGTAGAGGAATCCGACTTCACGGCCACCAACTCCAATGTCACCGGCAGGAACATCGGTGTCTTTCCCGATATGCCTGTAGAGTTCCAACATAAAGGCATGGCAAAAGCGCATGACCTCAGTGTCGGATTTGCCTTTGGGATCAAAATCAGACCCGCCTTTACCGCCACCCATCGGGAGGGTTGTGAGGCTGTTTTTAAAGACTTGTTCAAAGCCGAGGAACTTGAGGATACTCGGGTTCACCGAAGGGTGAAATCTCAAGCCACCCTTGTACGGTCCAATGGCATTGTTGAACTGCACACGATACCCGCGGTTGACCTGGACTTCTTCCTTATCATCGAGCCAGGTGACCCTGAATGAGATCAGCCTGTCGGGCTCAGTCAGCCGTTCAAGGATCTTGTGATTTTGATATTGGGGATGTTTTTCGATAAATGGGATGATGACTTCAGCAAATTCTTTGACAGCTTGATGAAATTCAGGCTGTCCAGGGTTGCGGTCAATAATATACCGCATGAAAGTATCTATCTTTTCCTGATAGGTTTTTTCTTTTACTAACATGGTTAAGGTTTTAGTATTTTCAATGTTTTAAAATTGTGTTGAGAAGTGAAGATTTCCAATGATAATAATCTTGCCCGGCTTGATTAAAATCAGTCTTTTTGAGGCACTAAATTGAACGATTTTTGTAGGGCAATATCTCCATGACATACTTTTTTTCTTAAACGGGAAAAACAGTCGAATGTTTAATCTCGCTGAGTACAAATTGGCTCCTGATCTGGCCCACATTGGGCAGGGCAGCCAGCTTGCCTGATGAAAAAGCGTGGTAGTCCTTGAGATCCTTCACCACGACTTTAAGCATAAAATCACTGGCCCCTCCCATGAGGTAGCACTCCATGACCTCGGGCAAGTTCGAAACGGCCTCTCCGAATAGCTTTATATTTTCGATTTTCTGGCTTTCGAGGGACACAGAACAAAACACCACCATGGAATGATCGATAAGGCTACGGTCCAGAACGGCAACATATTTTTGGATCAGCCCTTCCCGCTCAAGACGCTTGATCCGCTCGTATATTGGGGTTTTTGTTAAATTGAGCTTGCCG
>JBFKJL010000361.1:0-2711 GCA_041631795.1 Saprospiraceae bacterium
CGAGAACGATTCTGGACGGCGGATGGGCCGTAAACCTGTCATGAAATCTACAGACCCCAATGAAAAGGATGATTCCCTGAGCAAATTGCTCAAGATATGGAAATTATAAAAGCATGGGTAGAGGGATTGACATGATGTTTTTCACCGTATAGCGGATCATGTGGTACTGAAGAGAACTGTCATTTTTGCATCCTAGACGAAAGTCCTCGTGCCACGAAAGTTCGTGGAACGAGTTCTGCAACACAATCAGCTTATTTAACGAGGGAGACCACCAGCCAGGGCGGCTGGATGCGATATTCCTCCAGTTTGAGAAAACTTGCAAACCTCGGGAGGAAAACAGATTTCCTCCTGTTGCCCAGATCGATCACAAGCTCATCACCAAACTTCCGGAGCTGAACATCTTCTTCAACGGCAAAAGGCAACTTGGTCTTGAAAAAATATCCCTTGGCACTTTCGACAATCTCAAAAGGCTTGTCCAGGAAAAGGATATCGGAAGCACTCGTTTTCCCATACATGGACGCACCAATTTGCATGAGATGATCCCGTCCAAAAACTTCGCGTCCCTGGTGAAGGACCTTCAAAATTGGAAGCGGCTTGAAACTCTCCTCGATCTCAGAGAGGTACTTCTTTTGTGACTCAATGTAATATTTGAAAGCCTCTCCCGCACCCTCTTCCTGAAGGATGCGATTGATGATGACGGCATCGACATTATACCCATACAACTGGAGATAGGTATAGGCCCGACGGGCCTCTTTAATGACCATACGCTCCGGGTTTGTCACTATCCGGATGGATGTGATATCGGGGTTGAGAAAGACTTCCTGGATTTTTTCAAGACGGTAAAACAATTCATCCATTTCCTCAAGACCTTTGTCGAGCGGGATTCCCGTCACCAGTTTAACCCCTTTAGTCACAGTACGCACAGCGAAATTCTTACTGGAGAAAGCTTTTGTCATCCATGATTTAGCCACCTGCGGCAGGGAAAGCAGGGTCAGCGTTTCGCCAGTAGGCGCACTGTCGATCACGATGACTTCGTAATTGCCTTCCCTGTAATATTTTTCAAGCCAAAGGAAAGCTGAAGCCTCTTCCATGCCCGGAAGGACCGATAATTCCTCTGCGACAACACCCCGGACTCCGCGCCACCGGAAAATCGTGTTCATGAGATTTCGCATATTGTTCCAGTACTTTTGCATGGAATAATAAACATCAAATTCCTGCGCGTAAAGATTGGGCATGATTTCAGTCGCTTCCGGAGCAAGGGTCATGTCGAGGGCATCTGATAGGCTATGGGCTGGATCAGTGGATATGATCAGCGTTTTTTTACCCTCAGCCGCCGATTTAATGGCTGTTGCTGCTGCTACAGTGGTTTTGCCTACGCCCCCTTTCCCGGTGAATAAAATGATACGCATGTCGTGGTGTCAGTTTGTTCGAAAAAACTCAAGATATATTCAGAGCATTTGTAAGCATAGCTCCCGTTGAGTAAACAAATATGAAGGCAGATCGGTTGTCCTAAAGCCGATAAATCGGCAACTCAGGAATAATTCGTGAAAGGTTTTCTTTTTGAGGATGACCCTCGTATCCTGGCTTCAATTGCTCTGCCTGTTGAGAATTTTGTGTGGAAGGCTCAGCAGATTCTTGCCGGCATCCTTCCAGAATCCAGGATACAATACTTTCTCTATGTGGCCATTGACGGCAGGAAAATTATTGCCTTCGGAGCGCGCTTTTAATACTTTGGCAATAGCCAGGAGAACCGCCGGGTTTGCGCCAAGCCCGCAATGACTGCCAAAAACCTCTATATTCTGAATGTCTTCACGCGTGGTTTCTGCTTCACAACAATACTTCCAGGGGACGATGCCGTCAGTTTTTGTGTAAATGCAGGTTATTGGTACGGGCGGGATATTCTCGACCATTTCAATGTATTCTTCATTGCCCTCATGTTTTTTCTTTCCGTGCGTGAACTCATACAACCTGTCCGCATTGGATGACATCCCTTTGAGCCCCCAGACCGGAGAGCCAATGGTGATGACCTGGCTGATCAATTCCGGATGCAGATTGGCAAGGATTTTTGCAAATATGCCCCCGCCACTCCAGCCGACCAAACTGACCTTTTGCTCATGTTGCTTATGGAGGATGGCCAATCGCTTTTCAAGATTGGGCAAGTGGGTGGTCCGAATGTAATTCCGGCCAATATTCCATCTATAGGCCGAAAACCCCTGCTCTTTAAGATATTTTCGGATAAACTGTGTGGATGTATCCGTCCCAAGGAAAGGTGGAAGCAATAAGACCGGGTGGCCATTGCCGTCAACACGTTTTGGTATAAACCGATACATTAACATGGTCGACGGCCACTCAAAAATAATCCTGCTTTCCATTAAAAGGTACAAAAGGGGCGGTGAGGATGTCTCCCGCGCGTTGATCCTGTCGATTTCAGATCTGAACCTGAGGGATATCTCCTTGACCTTGTTGATGACGGTGGCCTCATGCTTGTCTATCCCGTCACTCGCTTCAGCTACTTCTTCAAGCAGGTCTATGAGAAAGGCGTATTCCCTGTCAGGACCTTGCTCCTCGCATTTGGCAATGACTTTTTCAAAAAGATTTTCAACATCCCCCCGGTGTTCAACTTCATAATCAAAAGACCATTTGATCTGCTTCCCCCATGGATGTCCAGCGAGCCTCTTTTCTATAACTTTCAGTTCTTCATCCTGGATTAC
>JBFKJL010000362.1:0-2708 GCA_041631795.1 Saprospiraceae bacterium
GGCATTGTTGGCGCTCCTTGAAAAAATAGCACCATAACGACCTTCTGAATCATACACGAGGATGGAATCGTTTTGGAAGCGGTACGCTATTAAATCATCTGTAGTGATGTCATCATGCAAAAATATTCCAGACCTGACGGCGCTAAGTGGATCATCACCGCTCTCTGTCAGGATCCTGATGTCTGTCGAGTCGAGTTCGATGTTTCCTGTGGCACTTTTACTGTCCTGTTCATTGTAGAGGTTAAAGGTCAATTCAATAATGCCTTTGGAGGCCCTGCTTTCCAGGGTATAAAGGGATCTCAAATAGTTCTGATCAGTGTATTCAAACTCCACGATGATGCGGCTTTCGGTCCGAATCAGGAGATTGGAAGTAAATGTCAGTTCTGCTCTCTGGTAATCAATGATATAATCGTGATTTTCACCCCGGGTGAGTTGGCGTCCATCGAGATAGACTTTTTCTGTGCCGGACAATACGATGATAAACTGCTCGTCATAGATACCATTCAGCCTGTACGGCCCCTGGTTGCCCTCGCTTGTATTGAGGAAAATCCTGTTGAATTTGCCGCGACTCACCGCATAACTTGCCCTGTTGTTTAGAGTCCAGCCATCCTGGACAGAAGTGTTTTGGACTGACAATCCTTTGAGCTTTTTGAAATAATTGATGAAGTAACTGTCTGGTTTCCCCAGTTCATAGTCACCGGCAATCACCGACGTCCTGTTTTTACTCAGCTCGATAAATACCTTGTCGAATTCCTGGAGCACCTGGGTGTTGCCTTCTGGTTGAATGGGAATGTTCTCATCCGAGATCGCAGCCTTAATAGTGAGTCCGTTTCCCAGGTCTCCAGACATTTGCATATTGAAAGAGGAATTAAGCACGACATCCTGGCTGTTGCCAAAACGGATCCCCCTTGAAAAGCTGCCGTCGTATTTAAGACTTCCTGACTGGATCAGACGACGGTCGCGGGTATGGCCAAAATCAAGGTCCGCTTCGATCGGGATGGACTTGTCCCTGAAAATGAGCAGGGACGAATCGAGGAGCGTGGAAGACCTGAGGATATCCACGGAAAGCGTCCGGTAATGGAGGGTCATGGCCGCAGGTGGACCAGCATTTTTTTTAATGGTGATTGTATTCTGATGCACAACCCAATCGATCACGGAGGTATCGGTGCTGTCAAATTGGATGGAAGAAGGCAAAATGTAAAGGCTGTCAACAATAACAGTATCCTGGATCAACTGGAAAATATGGGTCTTAAGACCAGTCTCGCCCTGGGCATAAGTGTATCCAAATGGCGTTCCAATAACAGCAATTGTCAGTATTGTTACCAGGATTCTGCCCATTGGCGGTTATTCATTTAATTTCCTTTAATGTAGGCACAAAACGGTGAAAACCCATTAAAAATGATACTGTAAAAGACATTTCCCATGTCTCACCGCTAAATTGACATTTCATCATGGCCAATTATGGAATAATTATTGTCATAAATTTAGGGCACCACATAAAAAACTGCAATTATTTGACAAACATATTAATACAGATTAAAAAAATTAATAATATATTTGAGGCGTCATCTCGCAAAGTTAGAATTTGACTTTTGTTGAAGCCGCCCGGAAACAGTACCGAAACGTATTTTTAACAATTGCCAAAAAAATAACGAAATTGATTTTAAATTTGATCTCTCATTTCAGGCGAATGGTTATATTTGTCGTGGAAGAAGAACCAATTTGAGATTATAATTTCATGGGCATAAATTATTGAATTCCGTTATGCAGAGGTTGATATTCTTGTGTTTCGTACTTTTTTTACTACCCACCAGTATTTTTTCCCAGGAAAACAGGACCTACGATGGGTATGGGAATAATGTAGCTAACCCGAAATGGGGATCCCTGCATTCTGAAATGGTCAGAGGCAGCCGTGTCAATTATGCAGACGGTGCCGGCATGGTGAATGACAGTGACCTGCCCAATCCAAGGCACATCAGCAACAGTCTTTTCGATCAGCAGGTCAATATATTCGATTCAAAAAATCTCAGTGATTACATATGGGTCTATGGTCAGTTTCTCGACCATGACATCACGCTTTCGGAATCCAATCCGACAGAACCTGTGGGGATACAAATTCCCCAGGATGACCAGTACTTTCCTCCAGGATCATCGATATATACTTTTCGCAGCATGCCAATGGAAGGATCCGGCACCAATGAGAGTAACCCCAGGAAATATTCGAATAGCGTCACTTCATTTGTCGACGGCTCAGCAGTTTATGGCAGCGATCCAGAACGCGCGCATTGGCTGAGAACTGGCGAAGGTGGCAAACTGAAGACTTCATCGGGAAATATGTTGCCCTGGAATACCACGGACGGTGAATTCAATTCGCCTGCTGATGCCCAGAACAGCCCTTTTATGGGAGATGACACGCACTCAAACACCAAGTTATTTGTGGCCGGTGATGTCAGGGCCAATGAAAATCCTCTGCTCATCAGCATGCACACCCTGTTTGTCAGGGAACACAACCGCATGTGCGACGTCCTCCAGGACAAGCACCCGGGCTGGACGGACGAACAATTGTATCAAAAAGCCCGAAAGATGGTTGGCGCTTACATTCAGAATATCACCTTCAATGAATGGCTGCCAGCCATGGGTGTCTATCTTCCGGAATATCGCGGTTACCAGGCTGATATGGATCCGCGGATCTTTAATGAATTCGCAAC
>JBFKJL010000363.1:0-2702 GCA_041631795.1 Saprospiraceae bacterium
TATGTGTCAGAGGATATCGTCCTGGTTCGGGATTTGGGCAACGAAGCGTCTGTTATTGAAAACGGTGAGATCAAGATCAGGGAGGGTAAGCGTGTAGAGGAAGTCGTGATCAGAGCCGGTACTCCTGGTGTTTTTGTTTTTTCGCCCAAAGTGGACAGACTGGCCATCAGCTTTGATGAAGGTGATGACAACTACCTCATGTTTGGTCCCAATGACAAGGCCAATGGCAGATTTGTGCTTTTAGCCAAGGAATGGCGAAAACGCGGGGGTGTGGTCACATACGGTGGCAAAACTTACCGGACCTCGTCCCAAAGTGCATACGCCGCGCTCATGGTCAATATCAAAAAAGCACGCAAGGTTAAGTATTCCAAGGAAACAGCCTCCGGCCGGAAGGTGCGGTGATGTGTAGTTGATGCGGGGCATGCTTACTTTTCGGCCTTGATCTTATTCCATGTCGTGTACAGAACATCCTGACTGGGCCTATCGGGTGGCATTTCCCGGAGGGGTTCACATGCTTTGAGTGATGCATGGCACTCATGGGGAAGTGCCTGGTACAGTTCGGTGCCTTTTGTCTTCCACTCGATCATATCGTCATCAAGCTGACGGATGACCTTCCCAGGGTTCCCCACAAACAGACTTCTTTCAGGGACTTCCAGGCCGGCCTTGACAAAGGACATCGCCCCAACGATACTGTTTTTACCAATGCTGGCGCTATCCATGATCACAGCATTCATGCCGATCATCGCGTTTTCGCCTATATGAGCCCCGTGAATGATCGCTCCATGCCCAATGTGAGCGTTTTTTTGAAGGACAACTGTAATACCTGGAAACATATGGATGGTACAATTTTCCTGGACATTGCAACCATCTTGAATTTCAATACCGCCCCAGTCGCCCCTTATAGCGGCAAATGGTCCGACATACACATTTTTGCCGATGACGACATTTCCTGTAACAGCGGCCTGGGGGTGGACAAAAGCACTCTCGTGGACGACAGGAACGAATCCTTTAAAACTATATATCATGACATGGGTTCTATTAAGTCTATTATTGTCAACTATAGGATCGGAGTCAGGGAAAACTGAATAGGCTTCTGGGGTCAGCCTCCCCGGTATTTTTCAATGGCTTCCCTGATTTTTTCCCTGCGATTTTCAGGACTTGGATGTGTGCTCTGGAATTCGGGCTGGCGTTGGCCGCCAGAGGCGTCTTCAAGAATATCCATCACGTCGATCAATGATTCTGGTTCATAGCCAGCTTCCATCATGAGCCGGACACCCCATTCATCGGATTCGAGTTCCTGTTCCCGGCCGTATTTCATATTGATCAGGTTGCCAATCATTTGAGCTGCCTGGGCCGTGCTGTAATCCCCGGATGCAATGACGGCTGCACCTGTTAAACCCTGGGTCAGTTCCATCTTGGCTATGCGTTCAGCACCATGGCGGTGAATGACATGCCCGATTTCATGACCAAGGACTCCAGCCAACTGTTCTTCTGTTTGAAGTCTTTCAAAGAGCGCAGCTGTAATAAATACCTGTCCGCCCGGCAAGGCAAAGGCATTGACAATGTTTGGATCTGCAAGCAGGTGAAAGTCGTATTGGTAGCCTGACTGTCGTGCAATGGTTGAACGTACAAGCCGCTCACCTACAGCATCGACAAATTCCTGGGCACGCTGGTCGGGATGAAGGCCACCATGTTGCTGCACCATTTGAGGTGCGCTTTGAAGGCCGATGGCAACCTCTTGTTCCGGAGAAATACTGACATGCTGGACTTCACCCGTTATTGGGTTGGTCTGTGTGTTGGAAAAGTATTTGATCAAATGAAAACCGGCAAATATCAAACCGATGAGAAGCATTCCTTTAATGCCTCTACGACGTCTGCCGAAACCCCTTCCGCCAAAAGGATTTTGTTGTGGCCTTCTTCTGTACATGGTTGGTGTTTTTAGTTCGTTTATTTTGACTCAAAATAAGGTATAAAAGTCACTTTGGCGGTAAATTTAGAATTTGTAACCCAATGTAAAAATGATCTTGGTCAGGTCAGTGGATTTGGAAACAAGTTGCATCCTGCTTTCATCGAGAACCTTGTAAGGGATATAGCCTTCGTCCGTGGAGCGGTTTTGCCAAGCCACATCAAAGAAAAAACTTTCGGCCCTGAGTCCAAAGCCCAATGAATACACCTCTGAAAAATCAGTTGTAGAATCCACGAAGTATGGTGATCCATACAGGCCTATACCGCCGCGTAGGCGGATAAAACTGAAGCCGATCTCCCCGCCCAGCCTGAAGTTGAACGTCGATTGGTATTGGTCATCAATATCGCGGTTAACTTCGCGCTCAAATGCCTGTTCCCCGGGATTATCGGAAAATGCCGTAAAATTGAACTTGCTGGAGGCATAGTTCAGGTAATCGACATCCACATTAAAGAATCCACGGACAGTTTCGGTGAAAAAGACCTTCCCCAATGAACCCGTCAGCTTGAGCGGTGTCTGCAATCTGTATTTGAAAAAACCGTCTGGCGATGCAGAAGAGTAGGACTGACTGCCATTGGAATCTGTAAATTGGTAATTCAGGTTAGTCCTGTAGTCATCTGTAAAGGTAAAATATGTGGGCGTATGGAAAGCCAGGCCAAACCGAATGTTCTTTGGCATGATATAGGTGAGGCCGAGCTTGACATTAAAACCTGTTGCTGAAGTGCTGATGCGTTCTGAA
>JBFKJL010000364.1:0-2690 GCA_041631795.1 Saprospiraceae bacterium
AAAAACGACTGAATGTATAGCGCCGATGCGTGCACAGGCAAGCAGCCCGATAGCGAGTTCGGGAACCATGGGCATGTAAAAAACGACACGATCACCTTTTTTTATGCCATTGGCTTTAAGCGCGTTGGCTACTTTACAAACCTCATCCAGCAATTCTTTATATGTGTAGGACTGTACATCACCCTCGGGATCATTGGGTTCCCAGAGGATGGCCACCTGGTCGCCGCGCTTTTCGATATGCCGGTCCAGGCAGTTTTCAGTGATGTTGAGTTTTCCTCCAAGAAACCACTTGACATCCGGGGTTCTGAATTCCCAATCCAAAACCTTGTCGTACGGTTTACGCCACAAAAATGTTTTGGCTTGTTTGTCCCAAAACTTTTCGGGATGATCGACGCTCTCTTTGTAGGCGTTCTTGTATTCTTCTAATGATCTTATGAGCTGTGTCATTTTAAAAAATTTTCTTTTTTAAGGATTAATTGAATCGTTGCGCTGCCAGACCGATCCATACCGGTCAGGTGGCTTTGAGTAAGTGAAGTGTCTATGAACATTATATTTTGCAATACCATTTTGTCCAACAGCCACCAAAAATACAACATCTTGATTAGACAAGGCAAGGAATTGACGAGGGTCATTGAATTGACAAACCTGTGTCATCCCCACTTGTATTCATGATCAATGAAGGACATTGGCACGATCATTTTTTATGCGGTGGCCTTGTCGTATAAGAGGCGACTGACCTGATTATTTTGTCATGGTGGACTGTAACAAATTCTCCAACGCGGGCAATAAAGCCGCCTGGTTTTATGCCCTCGTAGAGGAGAGCGGCCTTGTCTTGATGATAAACCGAATCAATGAGGTGGACATGGGTCCACGGATCGCCTGTCTCAGAAAGCCGGGTCATTGTGTCAGCACCAATGATGGTCTGCCCATTAAGATCAATTGTGATGTTTTCATCCAGGCAAGTCCTGAACAAATTAAAGTCGCCCCCTTGCCAGGCATTGAAACAGGTGAGAACCCTGTTCTTCGTTTGTTCTGTCATCATTAACTTTTCATTGATGATTAACAATCCGGAAATGCCACAGGGAGGTTGAAGGCCAGTCCCCCCTGAGCCGTTTCCTTGTATTTTGTATTCATATCGATGGCTGTGTCCCACATCGTTTTAACGATCAGGTCAAAATTGATGATGGCATCCTCGGGATTACCGTCCAGGGCGAGGTGGGCTGCCGTAATAGCCTTTACAGCACCCATCGTGTTGCGCTCGATGCAGGGGATCTGAACCAGTCCGCCAATAGGATCGCAGGTCAGGCCCAGGTGATGCTCCATGGCGATTTCAGCGGCCATAAGCACTTGTCTGGGCGTTCCGCCCAGAACTTCAGTCAGACCCCCGGCGGCCATAGCCGACGATACGCCGATCTCGGCCTGGCATCCGCCCACAGCAGCCGAAATGGTCGCGCCTTTTTTAAAGAGACAACCTATTTCTCCGGACGTGTACAGGAAACGGTGAACAGCATCCATACCCTTAAAATCACAAAAGCAGTAATAATAGAGGAGCACTGCCGGGATGACTCCCGCAGCGCCGTTTGTCGGGGAGGTCACCACACGACCCAAAGCGGCGTTTTCTTCATTGACGGCCAGAGCAAAACAACTGATGAATTTATTGATGCGATCAAAATTTTGAGGAAGCTTTTTGATGGCTTCAAGCCACTCAGATGCATTTGTATACATGGCATCACCCACGTGTTTTTTGTTGAGTTGGCACGCCCGCCTCTTCACATTGAGACCTCCGGGTAGGACTCCTTCCGTATGGCATCCCTTATACACACAGGCCACCATGGTTTCAAAAATCTCGTTGATTTTAAACTCTATGTCTTCTTTTGACCGAAAGGCACATTCATTCGCGTAAACGATGTCGGAAATGCAGGATCCGGTTTTAAGGATATGATCAAACAAGTCACGGCCCGTATCTATGGGGTAGGGCAGGACAGGTTGGTCATCGGAAATATCAGGATCCCCGTCTTTGTGAATGAACCCCCCGCCAACAGAGTAATATGTTTCCTGGAGCACCTGGATATCATCATTGAAGATCCTGAATGTCAAGGCATTGGGGTGTCTCTCCAGTGGTTGGGGATGGAAGTGGATATCATTCCTGGGGTTGAATGAAAGGTTTTTTCCATTGATCTGGAGAATGCATTGATTCCTGATATGCGTGATGTACATATTGATCCTGTCCGTATCAATGATTTTTGGATCAAAGCCTTCAAGTCCCAATTGAACCGCAATATCTGTCCCATGTCCTTTGCCAGTCTGGGCGAGCGATCCAAACAGGTGGATCTCAATGCGATTGTAAGCTGTTTCCTGTATGGTTTGCGCAAAGGCAAGTGCAGCCTTCCACGGTCCTAGGGTGTGCGAGGAAGAAGGCCCCACACCAATCTTGTAAATATCAAAAATGCTCAACCGCTCCATAGATTCTTCCTGGACTGTATCAAATGACAGCCCAAATCTCGGATTTTATTGAGGATTATTTTAAGAATAATGAATAATGAATAATGAATAATGAATAATGAATAATGAATAATGAATAATGAATAATGAATAATGGGCAATTTTATTCTTATACAAGAAGCTAATCTTACAGCTTTATCCTTTGAGCTTTCAGCTTGACTACAAGGGCGATCGATGAAAAGTCAGTT
>JBFKJL010000365.1:0-2659 GCA_041631795.1 Saprospiraceae bacterium
CGTCAGATTGCTCGAATTGCGATAAACAGTTCAACTGCTAGGAAATCAACCGCATCAGATATTCGCCATAGCCACTCTTGATGAGTGGCTTTGCGATTTGTGCCAGTTGCTCCGCAGTGATAAACTTTTTCCTGAAGGCCACTTCTTCTATACATCCTATCTTGAAGTCCTGTCGTTGCTCAATGACGCGAATAAACTCCGAGGCGGATGCCAGGGAATCAAAGGTGCCCGTATCCAGCCAGGCTGTTCCTCTTTGCATGATTCCAACGGTCAGTTGATTCATCTCAAGGTATTTTTTGTTGAGATCCGTGATCTCGTATTCTCCACGGGCTGAAGGTTTAAGGTTTTTCGCCAATTCCACAACCCGGTTGTCATAATAATACAATCCCGGGACCGCGTAGTTTGATTTGGGATGCCTGGGTTTTTCTTCAAGTGAGATCACATTGTTTTCATCATCAAATTCAACCACACCATACCGCTCCGGATCTTGTACAGGATAAGCGAAAACCCTTGCCCCTTTCTCAATCCGGCTGCTCTCGATCAACAGAGATGTGAGCCCCGATCCATAAAATATATTGTCCCCAAGGATCAGGCAGACAGTATCTGCCCCGATAAATTTTTCCCCGATCACAAACGCCTGCGCAAGGCCATTGGGGACTTCCTGGACAGCATATTCAAAAGTGCATCCAAGTTCTTTACCATCACCCAATAGCCTTTTGAATGAAGCACTATCCTCCGGTGTCGTAATGATCAGGATTTCTTGTATTCCCGACAACATCAGGATAGAAAGCGGATAGTATATCATGGGTTTATCATAGATCGGCATGAGTTGTTTGGAAATGGCTTTAGTGATAGGGTAGAGTCGTGTACCGGATCCACCGGCGAGAATTATACCTTTCATAACTTAGAATATTGGGTGTGCTTTATAAGATTTAAAAGAAGGCAAATTGTTGTCTTTTTCAGAGAGAATGATCTCATCTCCCGGAATCTTCCAATCGATGTTTAAATCCGGATCATTCCAGATAATTCCCGTTTCGTGGTTCGGGGCATAGTAATTATCCACCTTATAACTAAAAATTGCTGAAGGACTCAGCACACAAAATGCATGGCCGAATCCCCGGGGTATGAGCAATTGATGCTTGTTCTGGTCATTGAGCATAAAGGAAGCTGTATATCCATATGTGTCTGAGTTTTCGCGCAGATCTATGACAACATCGAGGACCTTCCCGGATATCACCCGGACAAGTTTGGCTTGCGCGAATGGCGGTTTCTGGAAGTGTATGCCTCTTAATGTGCCATAAGTGGAAAAGGATTCATTGTCCTGGACAAAGGGATACTCAAATCCGGTGACTTCGCTAAAGATTTTCTTGTTAAATGGTTCCAGAAAATATCCCCTGGCATCTTCAAATACGCGGGGCTTTAGGAGTATCAGGCCGGGAATGTCGCATTTTTCGAACTCCATTATCGTTTTTCGTATTGTGCGCTGTAATATTCAAGGTATTTCCCCGAAGTAACATTCTCAAGCCAAGAAGTATTGTGCAGATACCAGTCTATGGTTTTTCCCAGGCCTTCCTCAAACTGCAGCGATGGCACCCATCCCAATTCTTTTTGCAGTTTTGTGGCATCTATGGCATACCTGAGATCATGACCAGCCCTGTCCTTGACATAAGTGATCAGCTTTTCGGAAGTGCCGGGAGCCCGGCCTAATTTGTCGTCTGTCAACCTGATCAGCAATTTTATGAGATCGATATTCTTCCATTCATTGTGACCACCGATATTATATGTGTCACCATTTCTGCCATTGTGGAAAATCACATCGATGGCTTCTGCATGATCTCTGACATAAAGCCAGTCCCGGACATTTATGCCTTGTCCATAGACAGGAAGTGGTTTGTTATGGATGATATTGTTGATAAACAAAGGGATCAATTTTTCCGGAAACTGGTAAGGGCCATAATTGTTGGAACAATTTGACAAGACAACGGGCAATCCAAAAGTGTGATGCCACGCCCTGACCAGATGATCACTGCTGGCCTTGGAAGCGGAGTAGGGGCTTTTGGGGTCGTAGGGTGTGTCTTCATAGAAGAAACCGGTATCTCCGAGGGATCCGTAGACCTCATCTGTAGAGACATGATAAAAAAGCTTGTCGTCAAAAGCGCCATTCCAAGCCTCTTTGGCCACCTGGAGAAGTGTCGCGGTGCCTAATATGTTTGTCCTGATAAAGATGAGCGGGTCACTTATGGACCGGTCCACATGGGATTCTGCTGCAAGGTGGATGACAGCATTGATATTGTGAGTTTCAAAAGCACTCCTGATAAAGGACAAGTCAGCGATGTCTCCTTTTATAAAATTGTAATTTGGCGCATCTTCAATATCCCGAATGTTTTCCAGGTTTCCCGCATATGTCAGGTTGTCCAGGTTGTAAATGGCATAGTCTGGATATTTATTCACAAAATGCCGGACCACATGGGAGCCGATAAATCCTGCTCCGCCTGTAATGAGAATATTCTTTTTCTGCAAAGTCTTTTTATTTGTTGAGTTGGCAAAATTACGAATTCAGAACCAAATTATCTCCGTCAGGAGTGACTGATCTGAAAATCTATTTTAAGGAATAGTATAAGGCATTCTACAGCAACAAATTGTCCGGACCATACATAGA
>JBFKJL010000366.1:0-2644 GCA_041631795.1 Saprospiraceae bacterium
AAGTCAGAAGAAACAGAGTCTGGCAAAGTCCAGATCTCAGGACTTGTCTGTAAAAATTTTACAGATCAGTATTCACGTCCACTTGCCGATAATACGATCCAGCAGTATTTTGAGGACAATAACATCGTGTGTATTCACCAGGTGGATACAAGAAGTATTGTCAGGCATATCAGGGACAAGGGGGCCATGAACTGCATTATTTCGTCAGATGTGGAAAATATTGATCGTCTTAAGGAGAAGCTTGCCAAAGTCCCTTCGATGAAAGGCCTGGAACTCGCTTCCAAGGTCAGTACGCCCGAGGCCTATGAAATGGGGGATCCATCGAGTGATATGAGGATAGCCGTTCTCGATTTTGGAACTAAAAAGAATATTCTCCGATGCATGGTTGACAGGGGCGCCTTTGTCAGGGTTTTTCCCGCCAAAACGCCATTTGAGGAACTGCGTGCATTTAGTCCTGATGGTTATTTTCTTTCAAATGGCCCTGGAGATCCTGCCTCAATGGACTATGCCGTCACGACCATCAAGCACATTCTTGGCACCGAAAAGCCAGTCTTTGGCATTTGTCTTGGTCATCAGTTGCTGGCTTTGGCATTTGATATTGATACCTACAAGATGCATCATGGCCACAGGGGCATCAATCATCCAGTAAAAAACCTGGTGACCGGCAAGTGTGAGGTCACTTCCCAGAATCATGGTTTTGGCGTCAGCCAGGATGCCATAAAGTCCAGCGACCGTGTGGAAATAACCCACATGAATCTCAATGATGAAACAGTGGAAGGATTAAAATCCATCGATGGTCATGCTTTTTCGGTGCAGTATCACCCCGAAGCCTCTCCAGGGCCACATGATTCGAGGTATCTTTTTGACCAGTTTATCGATCTCATCAAATCAAAAAAAATAAAAGAATGAGTACTATTTCCAATGTCCATGCCAGGCAAATCCTGGATTCAAGAGGCAATCCCACCATTGAGGTAGAAGTCACCACAACAAAAGGATCCACAGGTCGGGCTGCTGTCCCGTCCGGGGCATCCACAGGAAAATATGAAGCTGTCGAATTGAGGGATGGAAACAAAGAGATATATCTCGGCAAAGGAGTGTTGAAGGCAGCCGGGCACGTCAATGGTGTTATCAGGAAGACCATTATAGGGCAGGATATATTTGACCAAAGAGCACTGGACCTGAAATTGATTCAATTGGATGGCACCCCCAACAAATCCCACCTAGGTGCCAATGCCATTCTCGGTGTGTCCCTGGCAGCAGCCAAGGCCGCTGCAAAGGAGCGTGGGGAGTCGCTTTTCAGATACCTGGGCGGCGCCGATGCCAATATTCTGCCGGCACCCATGATGAATATTCTCAATGGGGGTTCTCACGCCGACAACAGCATAGATTTCCAGGAATTCATGATCATGCCCCTGGGTGCAGATTCATTTCGTGAAGCCCTCCGCATGGGTGTTGAAATATTTCACCATCTCAAAAAGGTTCTGAAGTCGAAGCATTACTCGACGAATGTGGGTGATGAAGGAGGATTTGCTCCCAATATCAAATCGAATAAAGAGGCCATTGAAATCGTGCTGAAATCGATCGAAAGCGCGGGATACCGCCCCGGAGAAGATGTATGGATAGCGATGGATGCGGCGACTTCCGAATTTTACCTCGAAGGAGAGAATGTCTATCATTTCCACAAGTCGACCGGTGATAAGCTGACGTCATCAGATATGATCGATTATTGGAAGGGGTGGGTACGGAATTACCCGATCATTTCCATAGAAGATGGCTTGCATGAAGATGATTGGGATGGCTGGGTCAACCTGAATGCGGCCCTGGGTGATCAGGTTCAACTTGTCGGTGACGACCTTTTTGTGACCAACACGGAAAGATTGAAGAAAGGGATAGAAATGAAAGCCGCCAATTCGATTCTTGTCAAGGTCAATCAGATCGGATCATTAACGGAGACCATAGAAGCGGTGTCTATGGCCAAGGCCAATGGCTTTACCAATGTCATGAGTCACAGGTCGGGTGAAACCGAGGATACGACCATTGCAGATCTCGCTGTGGCCCTGACGACAGGTCAGATCAAAACAGGATCCGCATCCAGGAGTGATCGTATTGCGAAGTATAATCAGTTGCTCCGCATAGAAGAAGAATTGGGCGACAGGGCTATTTTTCAGGGAAAATCCATTTTTGACCTCTAGAAATTGAATATATTTACATTATAATTATTTTATATGGGTCATTTAGGAAAACTACAACTCCCTGAAATAGTGACATCCTCCTCTGTGTGGTTTAACAAGTATGCCATAACGCTTGCCGCATTTGTGGTATGGATGGCATTTTTTGATACGCACTCGATTGTCAACCAATTCAGGTTAAACAAGGCGATAGCAAAGCTTGAAACTGAAAAAGCCAATTATGAGGACGCGCTCGAAAAAGCATTGCTGGACAGGAAGAGCATTGAAAGCGATCTGGAAAAATATGCACGTGAAAAATATCTGTTTCACAAGGACAATGAAGAGATCATCCTTTTTAAATAATGAAATATGAGTGTTTTAGTCAATAAAGATTCACGAGTCATTGTACAGGGCATTACGGGGAAAGAGGGCAGCTTCCATGCAGGGCAAATGATCGCCTATGGGACCAACGTTGT
>JBFKJL010000367.1:0-2640 GCA_041631795.1 Saprospiraceae bacterium
GGCATGTAAAGCGCAGTATTCTCGATCCCATGTCGCCTGTTTCTTTCAATATCGCCATTCTTCATTTCACGCCAATATCTCTGGCGTCTTTTAAAAATTAATTAACATTGGCTTATGACCCCGTGGCACCGCTAAGCCGTGGCGCGCTTAGCGGTGCCACGGCCCTTGAGTCAAAATCTCAATTGAAAATTCAAATTGAGCGTTCTCTGGAGCAATTCGCCTTCGTTGCCGATCACTGTCAGGATCTCATTCTGATTATGACCTTCCCGTTTCACAGAATACATCTGCTGGATGAATTTGACGTTCTGGCGATTGGTCATGTTGAACACAGAAACACCGACATAAGCCTTCACGCTGCCCAACTGAATATCATATCCCGCACCAATATCAAATCGTGAATAAAAAGGCAAATAACGGTACGTGAGCCTCGGATCAAGCATATCCCTGCGACCATTGCCGTCAAAACTGGTGAAAGCGAGATAGGGCTTGCCACTGCTGTAGATGTAATTTGCTGTCAGGTGAAGATGACCCAGGGAAAAGTTATTGATCCACTTCAACTGGTGCCTGCGGTCATTCTGTCCAGGATACGGATCACCCCTGAATATTTGCTTGATTGAATTTGTGCTTTTACTGAGCGTATAGGCAATCCAGGAGGTGTACGAATTGAACTGTCCGTATACCATTACATCAACTCCGTATGACTTACCCGTCCCCTGAAGCAATTTGAAATCAGGCGCTAATACTGCACTTTCGGAACTAATGGCCGGATTGAGGTTGGCCAGTTCCAAAACACCGTTGATGTCTTTATAGAATCCTTCAATATCAATACCCCAATCATTTTTCCTGAATTGGTAACCTGCCATGTAATTGAAGGACTCTCCGACAGCGACATCACGGCCATCAGCAAGGTCGAAAACAGAGATACTCTGTCCGACCCTGTTCTCAAACTCAAGTTGCCTTAAAAATTGTTGGTTCAAACCAAAAGAAGCTTTGAAGGCTCCTGAAGTATTGACAGGGAGCAAGACCATCACCTGGGGAGAGACATATATACTGCTGTTGTGTTGATGCTCATAATACGTGATACGTCCTCCCAAATCGATCGATCCAAATGGCACTTTAATTGATCGCCCGGCGAACCCGGTGATTTTTGAAGCCGTATTGTGCTTTTGCTCTGTCTGATCGTTGTCGTCCGTCCTGTTGAGATCGGTTTCATACTTGTTTAACGAGATACCAACAGCTGAAGCATCCTCCCTGTTTGATTGAAAATAAAGATTGATGCCGGAATCGCTGATTTCATTTTCTACATCATACGCAACTGATCCTGGACCAGCCGGTAGAGCACCATTTTTTGCAATAGTGTATGCAAACACATTGCTGTTCCTGAATCCAGAATAATGCAGGTCTGCTTCCATGTTCCACAATTCCGAGATTTTAGTGAAGTATTGAGCGCCTAAGGCGGTATTTGACCACTTTTCGTTATGACTGAAATCTTCCCTAAATGTAACTAGCTTCCCCATTTTACGCACCTTAAAAGTATTGTTGAAGACATTACTGAAATCATCATGGCTGCGGAAGACCGTTAGGCGAAATTCAGAGTTGGCACCTGTTTTTATCATCAATTTTCCATTGACATCATAAAAACCAAAATCTGGAGTTGTCGCCACAAAATCTTCACGGTTGATTGAGAATTGGTCGACTAAATTTCGCGTTGGCGACGGATCCTCGTTAAATATATTATAGTCATCCACATTCCCAAGCGTGGTGCGGGCGCCCACATTCAAAGCAATTTTATCAGAGATTCTTGCAGACAAAGCAGTAGCCCCACTCAAAGTACTGATATTGACCGTACCATTCGTTCTATCGGGAAAATCATGACTTGTCAGTGTGACAAGACCTGCTGTAGATCCAGAGTATCGGAGTGGAAAGGTGTTCCTGTAGAGGCTGACTTCTTCTACAAAATCAGGTTGTATAGACGTGAAGATGCCATAGTAATGTTCGGCTTTATACACGGGCATTTTGTCGAGCAGAAGCATCGTCGCCTCGGCATTGCTTCCCCTGATCTTAATCTCACTACTCGCGTCATTGTCAGCGCTCACCCCAGGCAGAAGCTGAACATTCCTTAAAAGATCAGATCCTCCAAGAAAAGCAGCCTGATTTTTCCGTATACCTTTTTCATAGATTAAAAGGGCCATTCCCGCTTTCCCTTTGCCAATAAATGGGACTGTATGAATGATGTAAACATCATCAATCTGTACACTTTCCCGGTTGAGCTGAATATCCAATTCAAAAGAATCACCCGTAATGGGGACAACAGCCTCTCCATAACCGAGGTAGCTGATGATAAGCGTCTTGCCCATATCCTTGCTGGACAGCAGGATTTTAAATCGACCGGCTTCATCAGTCATTGAGGCCCTGGTCATATCATTCAGGTATACAGCACAACTCACAAGAGGTTCTTGAGTCTCAGCATCTGTCACAACGCCATTCAACATTAGATTAGGAGGCATGCCTTTCTTACTTTCCTTTCTAAGTAATACGCTTGAAGGACCTACACACTGAAAGTCCACCGGCTGTCCGGATAGCAGATCGTCCATCAGATCTTGTAGATCCTGAGCAGCTATATTTTTCGGAGATATATTA
>JBFKJL010000368.1:0-2606 GCA_041631795.1 Saprospiraceae bacterium
AAAACCCGCAGATGTGGGACGAGTGACACAAGATCGTCTACATTGCGGGAACGAAATGATGTCTTGATTGGGACATGATTTGATGCCAGATTTTGGCTCGTACAATCGTTTCTCAACGTTGATCCGGCCAACGGGAGATTTCCCTGCTGGGCCGGGGGACAGTAACGAAAATGGAGAGCGATCGGGCCAAGAACGCGTCTTTGGATATAATCTTACAAACAATGCATGGAATCAACTCGGGATTGATATACAGGATGACATCGGTACCGCGGTCCTTGCGGTCGCCCTTGCCGATCTGGTATTCGGGATTGCCCGTGCAGACCCATTTCACGGAGCCGACCGACTTTTTGTAGGATCTTGTAACGACTTCCACCTTGTCCGCGACCATGAAGGAGGAGTAAAAGCCCAGCCCAAAGTGTCCGATGATGTTGGCGTCATCCTTGTATTTTTTCAAAAATGTCTCCGCGGATGAAAAGGCCACCTGGTTCAGGTATTTGTTGACCTCGGCCTCGCTCATGCCGATCCCCCTGTCGCGGATGGTCAGCGTGCCGGCCTCTTCGTCGAGGATGATGTCAATGGTCAGGTCGCCGAGCTCACCCTTGAATTCGCCTTTGTTGGCCAAAACCGTCAGCTTGCTCGTGGCGTCAATGGCGTTTGAGATCAGTTCCCTGAGAAATATTTCGTGGTCCGAGTAGAGGAACTTTTTGATGATGGGAAAGATGTTTTCCGTTTGTACAGATATGTGTCCTGTTTGCATATGTCTTAGTTTTTTGTTTTGGTTGGTCAAAACGGATGCCAGTCCCTGTTTTTATGACAATATGACATTTTAGTCCCTGTCCTATGAAATACTGACATGTATAATGCTGAAAAATCTGCATTACATCGGGGAAATCCAAAGGGGACCTACCACAAAACAGGTAGTAAAAGTTTTAAAAAAAAACATATATTTCGCATCTAAATATGAAAAGAATATGAATGCAGCAAATGCAAATCTTTTAAATGCCGTCGTCCTGATCGCCATGGGCGCATGGGGCTATTTCGGATCGATCACGCCATCTCCAACGGCATTGATCCCCGTATTTTTTGGTATCGTCCTGCTCGTTTTGACAAACAGCATACGGAATGAACACAAGGTGTTGTCACATGTGGCTGTTGTCCTCACCGTTCTAGTCGTGGTTGCGCTGGCCGCAAAACCGCTGGGACGGGCATTGTCGGAAAACGATACCATGGCCATTGTTCGGATCGGTGCGATGATATTCACGTGCGTGATCGCTTTGGTGTACTTCATCAAAAGCTTTATGGATGCCCGCAAATCAGGGGCTTAATAATTTGAGGCGATCAGGAGGTTAATATCCTGGTATTTCAGGCCGAATCTTTCAGAGAGGTATTCATTGGTCAGGCACCCCTTGTACATGTAGATGCCATTGCGGATGCCCTGTCCTTCGTAGATCAGCCCTTCGATAGACCCGTATTCACCGGCCTTGATGATGAGCGGCGTGAGGATGTTGCTCACAGCCACGGACGCTGTCCGCGGCACTTTAGAGGCGATATTCGGCACACAGTAATGGATGACACCGTGCTTGATGAAAGTGGGCTTCTTATGGGTAGTCATTCGGGAAGTTTCAAAACAGCCGCCCTGGTCGATGCTCACATCGATGATGACGGACCCCTGTTTCATTTTCATGACCATATCTTCTGTGACGAGCGTCGGCGTCCGACCCATGCTGGAATGCACAGCCCCGATGACGACATCAGCACTGACAAGCTGGTAGCCGAGATACACGGGATTGAAAGTCGATGTGTGCAGGTGCCTGCCCACGAGGGATTGGATGCGCATAAGTTTTGAGACGTCGTTGTCAAAAACCCTGACCGAAGCGCCCAGGCCCAGGGCCGTCTTGCACGCAAATTCGCCCACAACACCGGCGCCCAGGATCACGACTTTAGCGGGAGGTACACCGGAAATGCCACCCAGGAGGACACCGCGGCCGCCTTTGTCGTTGGACAACAGTTCGGCAGCAGTGACGACGGCACTCATACCCGCAATTTCACTCATGATCCGGACAATGGGAAAATGCCCCTTCTCGCTTTGAAGGTACTCCATGGCAAGGGCAATGACGCGTTTTTCCTTCAATGCCAGGATATAATCCATGGTCATTGAAGGGATGATTATCGGGGATATCAGGATCTGGTTTGTCTGGAGGTAGTCGATCTCTTCTACTGTCGGCGGCGAGACCATAACGATGACCTCCGATTTGAAGACCTCTTCTTTTGAGGGTGTGACTGTAGCGCCTGCCTCAGCATAGTCGTGGTCAGTGAAATTGGATCTCATCCCGGCTCCGGATTCTACGACAACTTTATGGCCATAACCGACAATTGTTCGGACTGAATGCGGGACGATCGGCACGCGGGCCTCATCATCGCTGGATTCCTTGGGTATGCCCAAAACGATGCTTTTCTTTTTGCGGCGCACTTCAAGTGTTTCGACCTGGGTCTGGTATTGCCCTTCCGTAAAGAAGTCCGAAAAACGTATTTTTTGTCCAGAATCCTGCATAGGCAGCGTTTAGATGAGTGTCAAGATAATTTTTCGATCCTTATTTTCCAAGACT
>JBFKJL010000369.1:0-2601 GCA_041631795.1 Saprospiraceae bacterium
CGCTCTGGTCAATAAAAACATTCAATGTCAATGGCTGCCACCTGTTGGGATGAGTCAAGGTCGGATTCCCCGGAAAATTCATTACGAGAGGCTCATTGGCCGGAGAGTAATGGAGATTTCCATAATCGCCCTGTTCGTTTGACCCATCCTGGAGTCCAAACTGTATGAGATGCTGGGCGATATAATTGCCCAAAGCTGCGGGGGATCCCGTCGAATAATCAGTGGATACCATATTGATGTCATACCCATGACTTTGCATGAAAAGCCTGGAATTGACAATGGTAAATCCCGAGCCAGGTGAATTCTGGAACCTGTGTACAATCAACCTGTAAGCTGCATAGCTGATCGCTTCTTCCTGGGCAGCCTTTTTGTCCCCGACAAGGCCAATGCCATCAAAAGGACAATTGTATCCTGCAATCGTATTGCCGAGAAAATATGTATTGGCCTTGGTTTCATATGCAGCCCAGGCGTCATACATCCCAACCGAAACATGGAACAGGTTGCGTGCATGAACCGTTGGCCGGGCAAAGTCATTCCGAATGGCCCCCAGCAATATTTCATTCCACTCCCTGGCTATCGAATGGTTGTCCTGGGCAGACAGTGCCGAAAATGCGCCAGTGAAGAGTAGAATAACCAGAAATCGCTTTTTCATAAATCAGATTATATTAAAATGGTAAATATATAAGTATTCTTTAATATGACGAACGGGTCTGGGCCGGAATTTACTACATTTCCAGTTTGAAGACAATGAAAATATGCGCTTTAGTCGGGCAGCATATTTGTGATGCCCAAATTCGCCCAGTATCCATAAAATATTATATGTGATGGATTCAAAATACGGCCATCGGCATTTAACAGGATATAGCCTGAGCGTGTAAAAACAAATGACTTGGCATATTTGTCATCACTGTCAGAGGGATCTCTGCTCCGATAAACGAGGGTAGCATCAGAGGAGCCATCATCTGCATCGTTGGATATCCAATTCTCTTCTTTTGTGACGACATTTTTATTGACAATTTCCAGCATGGCATTAAGTGTGATCCTGTACAATCCATTCTCGAAAGTGACCAGCTTCCTTGCATCCGCCCTGCCAATGCGCTCAAACCGGTTATATCCCGTTGACTCTGTGAGACGCACATCGAAATTGTCTCTGTAATGATTGCCATTGATAAAGGATCTGAAAAAAAAATTCGGTCCTGTTTTCCTGGCTTCCTCCCTGTTTTCAAGCCATTTCCTGATCTGTCTTTCCGATTTGCTGACGTGCGAAATAAACAATGGCTTGCCGACTATAACTGCTGAATTGTCGTCGTTGTGACTGAAGTGTCCCAGGTCATAGATGATGTCATAACCCAGGTAAGGGTTATGTATTTCAAGAGGTCTTCCGGCAGAGGCGATCAGTTCATTGCCCTTCACTTCAAAATCGAGAACTTCAGGATTTCGTATCATACAATCTTCCGCATATTCAGATCTTCCCATTATTGAAGCGTAAAAGGCTTTGTAATGCCTTTTCCAATCTTTTGACTTTTTGAAATTGTGGATTGCATCATCATCCCTCTTTGGTTTAGGCATTAAAAAAATCGTATCCGGTCGTGCATTATCCAGAAGTATCCACTCGGAGACAAAATCTGGATGTGTGACAACAAGTTCATTGTACTTCCATAACGAATTGTAGATGTCATAGGTCCCATCATCACCTGTCGTGGCCTGAAGAGTGGAATAGGCAAAGAACAGCAACACCCCGGAGAGGGGTTGTCTTGTTTCTTGATCGCATACAACTCCTTGGATCACAGCCTGAGCTTGTGTCCCCCTCAAGGTGATAATGAAAATGCATATGATCAAGGAATAACGCATAAAGACAAATTAATAAAATGTTGGATATGATGTTTGCCTTTTTATGAACACCTCCATTCTCACCTGCTCGCTGAAGCCCTGGAAAAAGCGAGCCAATCGCTGAACCTGTCCTGGTCTATTCAAGGAGTCATGACACCTGGAATCAAACCAAGGATAATTGCGCCACACACAGAGAGCTAACCGGTGCCCAAACCACCAGTTGACTCTTGGACCAGCCCTGAGACCATTGTGGCTCGGACTTCATCGCCGGATCATCACATCGCGGCCCTCATCCTTCTTGAAACCAGCAATGGCATAGTTAAAACTCAACAGGACATACCTGCCAAGGGACAGGATCTCTTCATTGGAAATGTAATTGAGGTTACTGTTCCGGGAGATCCCTATATTCCTGTTCAGGATATCAAATGCAGAGACCTTTAATTCTCCTTTCTTATTCTTCAGGAAATAATAGGACAGGCTGGCATTCCAGATGGGCACGTCAATCCTGTCACTGAAATCCTGTTCGGAATAGATCGTATAATTCATAGACGTTCTGAACATGAATGTACTTCCCGGTGTGACTGTCCATTCCCCAAAATAATTCTGGTCGAAATAATTCTGATTATTTTCCGCGTTGACAGAATATTTATTGATGTTATATCCCCAGCGGCCGCCGACACTGATGTCTACCAGGTCTTTATTCCTGTTTTCCACCCTTCCTTCAAATGAACCCGAAAACCTGTCGAGGTCATTCTCTACCCCATTGATGAA
>JBFKJL010000370.1:0-2573 GCA_041631795.1 Saprospiraceae bacterium
CGGGCCAGGTTCTCGACGGGCAGTCAAATACCCCACTCGAATTCAGTACCATTGCCATTCTCAATGCACTTGATTCGACTATTGTTGAAGGGGCCATAACTGATGCAGACGGATATTTTTCCATTCAGACAAGTCCCGGCACCTATATCGCAGAGATAGAATTCCTTTCCTATGCCACTCATTATACTGAACCATTTGACGTTTTGGAAGACATCAATACTCACCACCTCGGTCAAATCATGCTGTCTCCCTCAGGTCTGATCCTCGATGACGTCGAAATCACAGCAGAACGCAGTGAGATGTTCTTCTCTCTCGACAAACGCGTTTTTAATGTTGGCAAGGACCTGGCCAACAAGGGTGGTACAGCAGAAGAACTCCTGGACAATGTCCCGTCGGTAACCGTTGACATCGATGGCAATGTGAGCCTCCGCGGTAGTCAAAATGTGCGTATGCTGATCGATGGGCGACCTTCTGGTCTGATCGGCCTCGACAATACCAATGGTCTGCGCACCTTGCCTGCCAATATTATTGAGAAAATTGAAGTGATCACCAATCCGTCAGCTCGTTACGAAGCCGAGGGAATGGCCGGTATCATCAACATAGTTCTTAAAAAAGATAGAAGATCGGGTGTCAATGGGTCCTTCGAAGTGTCAGGTGGCCTGCCCGAACAAGGCGGTGCCGGAATCAATATCAATCATAGGTCCGGGAAAATCAATACATTCTTCAATTACGGACTGCGTTACCGCAATAATCCGGGCCAGGGGTATCAAAACATCAGGCAATTGTACAACGACACTCTCCTTGTATCTCGGCAAGACAGGGAAATCCAGCGAAAAGGCCTGAGCAACAGTTTCAGGGTGGGCGTTGATATTTCTTTGCCCCGGGATCAAACCCTGACAGCATCAGGCCTCTACAGGATAAGCGATGAAGACAACCTGAACACAGTGACCTATGATGATTTTTATACGATTTCACCATCTTCGGAACCGACAACGACATACAGCCTGTTGACTCAAAGATTTGAAAACGAACGAGAAGACGAAGCCAATACTGAGTATTCCCTCAATTACAGGAAAGCGTATAACGATGAAGGTCATGAACTTGTTGCAACAGTTCAGTACAGGGACCAGACCGAAGAGGAAAATTCCGATTACTCCGAACCTTATTTTGACCTCGAGCAAAGGAGTGCCAATAACGAGGGACACAGAAATTTCCTGTTCCAGGCTGACTACGTGCACCCTTTCTCAAAGGAACATAAATTTGAGTTTGGTATTCGGGGCAATCTCCGTGCTATAGACAACGATTATCTCGTCGAGGAACAGATCAACGAAAATTGGACAATACTCGAGAGCCTGTCCAATACTTTTGATTATGATGAAAATATCTATGCGGCATATGGCATTTTTGGCAATAAAAAAGGCGCGTTCTCGTATCAACTTGGATTGAGATATGAATATTCCGATGTTAAAACCGAATTGGTTCAGACGCGTGAAATCAACGACACCCAATACGGAAACCTATTCCCGTCAGCCTTTATCAATTACGAGATCAACAAAGGCAATAGCGTTCAGGCCAGCTACAGCAGGAGAATTTCCAGGCCACGTTTCTGGTGGCTCAACCCATTCCTCAGCTTTAGCGATGACCGGAATTTCTTTGCAGGCAACCCGAATCTCAGACCTGAATTTTCCGATGCTTATGAAATCGGATACATCAAGTACTTTGAAACTGTCACAATCTCTACAAGCCTATACTACAGGCATTCTGTGGATGTCATGCAAAGGATCAGGACAATCTTCAACGATGGGACATCCCTGACCAAACCTGAGAACCTGGCCAAGCGCGATGACATCGGTGGTGAGTTCACTTTTTCTTACAGTGGCATCAAAAAGCTCCGCCTGGACGCCAATGCCAATTTCTTTCACATGAAAATTCAAGGCGATAATTACAGGGATGGCTTTAACAGCAGTGATTTTACATGGCGAGGCAATTTAACCACCCGCTACACATTCTGGAAAGACCTTGAAGTCCAGTTGCGTTTTAACTATCGTGCACCTTCTGATAACCCGCAGGGGACAAACAAATCTGTTTACATGCTGAATTTAGGGATCAGCAAGGAATTCCTGAACAAAAAATTGATCATCACCTTTGGTAGTCGCGACCTATTGAATACCCGAAAACGACGGTACCAGATCAATGATGCCGACTATTCTGCTGAGGGTGAATTTCAGTGGCGGTCGCGAACGATGAACCTGACAGCCACTTATTTACTGAATCAAAACAAAAGAAACCGCAGGCAGGACAATGGAGGAGGAGGAGATTTTGAGGGAGGTGAGGAATTCTAGCCAGTCAATGCCAATACCATTTTATTTAAAATTGATTCCTTTTGTTTTCGGCGATATTGCATGATCCATCGTGGATGGGGCAAAGGCACAATCTCCCCAAACCATTGATGGACATCATTGAGCTGCCTCAGATACCTCAGGTTAAGCCCTTTGCCAAGGGTAAATACCTTTTCTGTATCAAAACCCATAGCCATCTGGAGGTCTATGCTTTCTATGATCTTTTCTTTCACG
>JBFKJL010000371.1:0-2569 GCA_041631795.1 Saprospiraceae bacterium
CCATAATAAGCGCCTTCTTTATTGACAGCCTTGATGTCAATAATATTGCCAGCCTCGCGGACACCTTTTACATCCAGTGTGCCCTCAGTTTTTGAAAGGGCCTTGATATTAAATATTGTCCCGTCATTTCCTATGGCTTTCACCGGTGACAGAATATCATCGCTGACCAGGATCTTCACAGGCAATTGCTGGTTACCTACGAGGGCTTTGACATCCATAAGCTGTTGTTGACCTGATTTGTACAATGCTTTGACATCGTAGATCTTTCCGGCCTCATCCATGGCCTTGACATCGACAATCGCACCATCCGGATGAATGGCCTTGATATGCCAGATCGGGCTTTCCGTGGCACATCCCGCCTGTGGGACAGCTTTGATGTGAGCGTGGATATCAACGCCGAAAACCTTCATCTCCATTTTTTCATCAGACATCTTAACTCCTTTGACATCGTTTAGCTGGCCTTCCGGTGAAATGGCCTTTATCCCGTAAAATGCTCCCTTCTTGTTGATGGCTTTAATATCAATAATATTTCCCGCACGGCGTACACCTTTCACATCGAGTGTGCCCTCATCCGCTGATAAGGCCTTGATGTCATAGATCACACCATCTGAATCGATGGCCTTCACGGGTGCAAATTTATCGTCGCTGACGAGGATCTTGACTGGCAGCCTTTCACTCCCCTTTAAAGCCCTGACATCCATTAATTGTCTTTGATCTGCATCCTGAATGGCCTTGATGTCAATGATATTCCCATCCTTGTCAAGGGCTTTGACATCAATAAAATGCCCATTGGGATGAATGGCCTTCACATGCCATATGATCTCACTATGTTTTGCCTTGACAGTCTCAACAATTTCAGCTGCTGATTCTGAGACCTGGTCATTGCATCCCGCAAGAAGGAAGAAAACCAGGACTCCAATAAATGATCTGAGCCAATATCCTATGACTCCTTTGTGTTTCGTGTTGTTCATGATGTGTTATTTTCGTTGTAGATTAAAAATACGGATAAGCCTTTTCTATCCACGGTTGTGTCGGTTCAATTCATACATCAACCTTTCCGATATAGCATATATCCGGTATCAAGTGGGCGAAGATATTACATAAGAAATCTTTATGCAATGATCTGTATCATCTGAAGAAAATCTGAATTGATCTTGAAGTCGACCCTCAAAAAAAAATCAAAGCCACGAACAGATATCCACATGCCATTCAATCCTTTCTTTCCGCAATAAATAGTGAATTATTATCCGGGTCTGTGAAATGGGCCAGCCTGTTCCAGACATCTTGTTCAATTCTGAAATCGATCCCATGAGATTTCAAAGCCTGGACTGTCTCATCAAATGAAGTGACCCCAAATCCTATTGACATATTATTGCCATAGACTGTATCCTTGGATGCTGGATGCAAACCGAGGAGAAGATCAGGTGTTTTGATTTCTGCATAGTGGTCCCCAAACCTGTCAAGGAGGAAGAGTCCCAATACGTCCTGGTAAAAATCTATGGCGGCATCCATATTAGAGACCATAACATTGATTCTGCAAGATTGGAGGCTTTTCATTTCTGGTAGATTTGATACCTTATAAAAGTAACGGAAAATTCTTAGTCCTGCTCCGGTTCAAACACACTGAACGTCAGTCCAGGGACAGGCCGAACCCAATATTCACAATAATATTATTCACGCCATCATTAGGCTGTTTTAAACTCGCATTACTGATATGTCTGAATCCAATGCCTGAGTTCAGCCAGGCACGCCTTGTAATGCTGACGCGGAGGCCACCAAAAACATTGTCAGAAAAAATGAAACCGCTGGATTGTCGTTCAGGGGCTCCCGAGATATAGTGAGGTCCAATAGAAACACCTGCCCAGACATCCATGGACTTATCCAGGATAATCTTTCTGAAAAACATCCCTGCATTGATGCCTAATTCATATCCATTTGACTGATCCGGAACATTGTCAACCTTCCTGTATTTCGTGAGATTGACTTGGGGAGCGGTCAATACTTCGAGCGACCATGATGATTTTTTCCATACCCTGTACGTATATAGACATTGAAAAAGTGTGACATTGTATGTATAGGGAACAACCAACCACCGTTGCGTTCCGAAACCTGTCATTAAGGCGATGCTATGTTTGGGGCCAGTTTGCTGAGCCATGCAATGAGTAACAGGAATCAGATTCCCCATGACTAAAAGCGTTAATATCCTGACATAGACTTTAAAATTGAACATTCTATTGTCATTTGGTAACAGAAATTATGTGTCCACCAACAGAGGGAAGGCACTGACCTGCTTTGGAAAATAAAGCCTTCCCTAGAGCGTGACTGAAGATAGGCGATTATCTTCAAGAGAATCTTATATTTGCGCAATATTCAGTCACCCGGGCAATCAAATTACTGTGTGAAAGCTCCTTCAATATCTCATTAATTTACCGGGCGAATTCACAATTCTTAAAATGCAAAAAACAGAGAACATATTGCAGGATTATACGTTAAACAATTAGGCGGTCCAATGTGTCAACGCAGGGTTTATATTTTATCCAAATCAATGTATTCATTCACACTCATATGA
>JBFKJL010000372.1:0-2564 GCA_041631795.1 Saprospiraceae bacterium
AATGTGAGGATTCACTTTTGCTGGACAGTTTGATGATCCCTGCTGAATCCCTAACTTCGCCTCCTTCCATATGAATGCAGAACGACAAGAAAGGGCATACCTGAACGCTGTCCTCGAAAAAGTGCAAAGTGCCATCTATTCCATCAGCGACAGGATCAGTAAGCAGTCCAAAGAGATCCGGGATACGAAAACCTACCTCCAGGAGCACAAGCGGGACATGGACCGCCTGGACAAGAATGCGGTGCGTGAGGTCGTTTCACGGATTGCCCTGATGGGGGAGGTGTCGGTCGATAAGCTCAAACGCCTCCAGCGGCTGTTGGATGTGCCGTATTTCGGACGTCTGGATTTTAGGCCTCAAAGCACACAATCCCTATCGAAGGTGTATGTCGGTGTACACACCTTCAAGGACGATGCGACCGGGGATATATTGATCAACGACTGGCGCGCACCCATCAGCAGCATGTTCTATGATTTTGAGCCCGGCCCGGCGTATTACAATACCTTGAATGGCAGGGTAGAAGGAGACATTTCCCTGAAGAGACAATTCAGGATTCGCGGTGGCCAGATGGAGTACATGCTCGACAGCGATGTGACCATCCAGGATGATGTCCTCCAGCGCGAACTGCACCAGGCTTCGTCCAGCCGGATGCGCAACATCGTGGCGACCATCCAGCGGGAACAAAATGCCATTATCCGTAATGAAAACGCTCACACATTGGTCATCCAGGGGGTCGCCGGGTCCGGCAAGACATCGATTGCCCTGCACAGGATCGCTTTCCTGTTGTACAAATTCAATAACACCATTTCGTCAGATGATATTTTGATCATCTCGCCAAATAAGGTCTTCTCGCACTACATTGCCAATGTGTTGCCGGAACTGGGAGAAGAGACCGTTGCCGAATCGAGCATGGAAGACATTGCGAACAGGCTGTTTGATTACCAGGTGGCATTCCAGTCGTTTGCGGACCAGGTGGCAGAATTACTTGAAAAGAATGACAAGAAACTGGTCGGGCGCATTCGCTATAAATCTTCAAGGGACATACTGCGCCAACTGGACAGTTATGTCATCCACCTGGAAAATGATGCTTTTAATTTTACAAACCTGACTGTCAATGACAAACCTGTGCCCCAGTGGTTTATCGAGGAAAAGTTCAAAGCCTACCACAGGATGCCCTTGTTGAAGCGGTTCAACCCGGTCGTAGAGGAAATCGTCAATAATGTGCGTTTCTATTATAAGTACGAAGTGATGGGTAAGGAGCGCAATGCCTTGCACACTGCTGTCAGGAAAATGTTCCCGTCGACCAGCGTCAGGGCCCTGTACAGGGATTTCTACAAATGGATTGGCAGGGAAGACATGCTTCGGATGCGCAAGGGTGCCACATATGAGTACAGCGATGTCTATCCCCTGTTGTATCTTAAAATGAAACTCGAAGGATTTAAACCCTACACCCAGGTGAAACATCTTGTCATCGATGAGATGCAGGATTATTCAGAAGTCCAGTACCAGGTGTTGTCACGCCTGTTTGCCTGCCGGAAGACCATCCTTGGCGATATCAATCAATCGGTGAATCCCTTCAGCAGTTCAAATACCGATACGATCAAGTCTGTTTTTCCCGATGCGACGTGCATGACTATGCTAAAAAGTTACCGCTCGACGTTTGAGATCATTGAATTCACCAAACGGATCAATCCCGATGTGGAAGTCGAGCCATTATTGCGGTATGGGGAGACGCCGGCGGTTCACGGTTTTGAATCAGAAGACGAAGAATTGGACTTCATCCGGCGCATCGTTGAGGCCTTCGAAGAATCGAGATACAACACCCTGGGCATTATCACAAAGACCCAGCTCCAGGCCAATGCCCTTTACAATGCATTGTCCGGATCTGCCTCCATGCACCTTCTCGACCAGGTCAGTATCTCGAAAGGGCAAGGTGTTGTGGTCACCCCGGCACAGTTGGCCAAGGGCCTCGAATTCGATATGGTCCTCGTCCCGCATTGTTCGGCCTCCAACTACCGCAATGAAATGGACCGCCAGATGCTGTACGTGGCGTGTACCCGTGCGATGCATGTGTTGAATGTGACATTTTCAGGGACACGGAGTGGCTTTTTGGATAGTAGATCTTAAGAATTCGAGATTTTGAGATGTCGAGACTTTGAGATCTTGAGATCGATCCATTTTGTCATTTCGGGCGGAGGCATGACATGCCGGAGCGGAGAAATATTTAAAGTACAAATAGATGCCTTTACTGCATTTCTCAGAGTCTCGATATCTCCCAATCTCAAAATCTGCTATCTTAGGACCAAATCCACCACCATGAAAATCTTAAAATACATCTTATTCGTCCTCCTGGCCCTTGTGGCGCTATTCTTTATCATAGGGCTGATGAACCCTTCCATCTCCTACGGTCACACGATCACAGTCGAGAAACCAGTCGAAGAAGCCTGGGCTGTGGCCCAGGATGAATCCAAATATGCACAGTGGCTGGATGGATTCAAAAGCATTGAACTGATCGAGGGGGAGGATAAACAACCAGGCAGCAAGTATAAGGTAGTCGTCAACCCCG
>JBFKJL010000373.1:0-2550 GCA_041631795.1 Saprospiraceae bacterium
GAACCGTTCTCGGAAATCCATCAAGTACAAACTCTTCACTTGTGTCAATCAAGGCACATATTTTTCTTACTAGCTGAATAATCTCTTTGTCTTCTAAGAGCTTCCCGGATAGCATTTCTTTCCTTCTCTCGCCACCAACAAGCATTCTTAAAAACTCTCCAGTAGATAGCCAGGGCAACCCAAAAAGCCATTCTCGGATTGAGGAACATGGCCAAGAGAATGAGCACAAGAAGAAAACCCAAGAAACCGTTTTTCTTGATGAATTCAATTCGGCCGTTAAGGTATTCCTTCCCATCCCTGATCTCGGTGACCTCAACATCAGGATTTTTTGCCTGGAATTCAGACAGGTAGGCTTTGGTCATATCAGAGTTCGTGAACATGTCTTCCTGGCGTGTGCTGTACACGGTCATGACAACGGCGGGTACACCATTGATATAGGAGCGACTGGGAGAATCTTCCCATTGATCCTTTACATCGGCAATCTGGTGCAACCGGATCAATCCGCCATTCTCAGAGGATCGGATGACAACATTCTCGAGGGCCCTTCCTTCATAATTCTTGTTCTTTGCACGAATGAGCAGCTCTTCGCTTTCCGTTTTGATCAATCCCCCTGTTGTCAATAGATTGGTCTGGGCTACAGCGCTGACCGCTTCCGCAAATGTGATGTTCATCGCACGCATGTCGGCTTCCCGGAATGAGATCTCAATCTCTTCTTCCGGGAATCCGCGAATGTCAATGCGGGAAATCCCCTCCAGTGCGAGGAGATCATCCTCCACCTGGCGGGAATGTCTTTTAAGTGTTTTAAGGTCCAGTCCTCCACCCAGGGCAAAAATATAAGCATCACTCAGGGGCTCGATCTTATAGATGATCGGGGGTTCCATGTCCACCGGAAAAGAATTGATCTGATCCACTGCATTCTTGACATCCTGGATAACCAGATCAATGTCAAATCCCTTTTCAGTTTCTACAGATACAGTGGCCGAGTTTTCAGATGATACAGAAGTCGTGCGCTTGACCCCATTGACACCCACAAGCTTTTCTTCGATTTTAGTCACGGCACCTTCCTCCATTTCTTCAGGAGAGGCCCCGGGAAAGACGAGCGTGATATTGATGTTCCTGATGGGTGTTTCCGGGAAGAATGTGGTTTTGAGCCTTAACAATCCAAATAATCCCAGGATGAATATAAAGACCATCAGCAGGTTAGCCGCAACAGAATTCCTCAGGAAGTATTCTATGACGGGCCTCATGATTTCATGTTTTTAACGACGACATTTTGACCTTCGTACAAATTTGTGATCGTGGAAATGACCATTTGATCTCCGTCTTCAAGGCCTCTGACGATCAGGTCTTCCTCGACCCTGGATACAATAACGACGCCTTTAGTGGTTATTTGCCCGCCCTTGTATATAAAGACTTTATCCTGGTCTAAAAGCAATCTGCGTGGGATCACGCTGACATTTTCCAGGGAGGCACCTCTCAGGGTGCCCTCTACAAAAAGTCCGTCCTTCAAGCCAATGCCGGATACGGTGATATACAACGGAATACTTTGAGTGGCCTGGTCAATCTGCCTCCCGATCCTGCTGACCTTGCCCGTCCACATCCTGTTCAGATCGTGGGCAACCAGTTCCACACTTTGACCTGGGCTGATATAATTAAGGTTGTCCAGTGTTACCGGTGCTGTCATTTCATAGTGTGACGTATTCATCAGTTGGCCCAAAACCATACCTGGGGTCACCAGCGCTCCCGGGTAGGCTGTCAGGGATAGGATGACACCATCAAAAGGAGCGAGGATACTGAAATGTTTCATCCTGTCTTCCTGAGCCTTGATCGCATAATATTGGTTGTAAATATTTTTTCCCGAGATATAGTATTTTTCTTTTTCGCTCAGGGCTTCCGGAAGTGCTTTGACCGGTTTTTCGATTTGAAAACCATCGAGGTAGGCCTTCCAGTGATCGAACGACTCCGGGTAATCAAACTTGAGGTCCGGCATCAACAGGGTGATTGAATTCAGGAGAGTGGATCTTTGTGCATACAAACTGTACAACTCATCTTTATTGTCGATTTGAAAAAGCAGATCGCCTTTCGAAAAGGAGCTTCCATTCTTAAGGTTCTTGTCAGTCGGCAGGAGTCTGCCGGTCACTTCCGCTGAAATCCCTATTTTCTCATAGGCGGTTAACCGGCCATCTATGGCGATGCGGCTGGCCATGGTTTTATTTTCTACAGCCACCGTTTCAACTTCCCTGACAGGGACGGGCGGTTGTTCCCCCAAAATTGTCGATTGTTTTTGGTTCTTGAAATTCTGGAACATCGCAGCTCCAATCAATAACACGAACAATGTCAATACACCCGATATGATCCACTGCCTTTTCTTCATGTGATTACTGGTTAAGTTGGATGATTGTTACTTTGATAATTTTCTGTTAATGTTCAATGACAAACTTTCTTGTATATCGTTTCTTTTCAGTTTTGATCGATACAAAATAGACGCCGTTTTCCCAATGGTTAACATCAAGATATTTTCTGCCGCCTGAGCATTTGAATTGATCGACC
>JBFKJL010000374.1:0-2536 GCA_041631795.1 Saprospiraceae bacterium
AACCAATGCCCGCGAGATTGAGAAAAAACTGGTTGTTGACAGAGCATGTATCAATGGTCTGAACGATCGCATCATTTAATTTTTTTATCGCGCGTTTTGTATTTCTGCCCATGCCAATATGCATGGCAAAACCATTGCCTGAACCATTAGGGATAATGCCAAGGACGGCATCACTGTGGGCAATTGCACTGGCCACCTCGTTGACCGTACCATCTCCACCACACGCTACAACTATGGGAACGCCACTGTCTATGGCAGATTGGGTCAGCTCTGTGGCGTGACCTTTGCGTTCAGTGTAAACGACATCAAAAGAATACTTGGAATGATCAAGGTTGTCTTTGAGCAAGGCCCCAATGTTATCTTTACGGGAGTACCCGGAAACCGGATTAATGATAAATCGTATATGTTCTTTGTGCATTATTAGATGGCCGGAATATACATACGCACAGCAAAATAACGCAATTCTGCGTCGTCATCCAACAATTATAATTATGGCTTAAAAAATCTTTGCTCCTCGCGATCATGCATCCCTGTCAGAGTTTTATGATCTTTTCTATGAAAAATCTTTTACCGTTGCTTGCCCTGAGCCTGATAAAATATAATCCCGATGATAATTCTGATATATCAAAGCTCAGGCTGTTCTGTGTAAATCGCCATGATTCCGAAACCAGGATCTGCCCTTTCGAGTTGATGACCTCAAGGAGAAAAGGTTCCTGGTAGTCCATGTGAATTGTGACCCGGTCCATAGCGGGATTCGGGAAGATCTTTTTTTGCAGATACAAGTCTGAACCTGAACAATCCTCGTCTATGTCATTGTCAGCAATCTCCATGGCTCCAGGATACACTGTCGCATTATCGTCATCACAATCTGTGTTATCTGAAGTAAAACCTGCAGGAGCCATCTGAAGGCATGTATCGATAAAGAATTCAGGATTGCCATACGCATCCAGATCATAATCCTCGTAATAGCGGTGTTTGGGAAGGCCATTATCGATCAGGCCGTCACAATCATCGTCCACCCCATTACAAGTCTCAACTATAGATGGATTTATCACAAAATTATCATCATCGCAATCCAGGGCGTTTTCGACAAAGCCGGCGGGGGGTATATTGGAGCACGTGTCATAGGTGATACCGGCATCCCCAAAACCATCATTATCGATGTCAGCATAAAAAGTAAAGACTGCAATACCGTCATCGATAAGGCCATTGCAGTTGTTATCAAGACCATCACATGCTTCCTGCGCATTTGGGTTGATAAGAAAAATATCATCCCGGCAGTCTGAGGCATTAGTCACAAATCCGGATGGCGGCGTGGCCAGGCAAGTATCTATGCTAAAATTTACATCCCCAAATCCGTCACCGTCAAAATCCTGGTAATAAGTAAACAGCATAAGTCCTTCATCTACGAGGCCATTGCAATTGTCGTCTATGCCATTGCAGGTTTCCGCCACTGATGGATTGATGTCGGCCGCATCATCATTGCAGTCAGAATCGTTGGAGACAAAACCCTCTGGCGCTGTCACCTGGCACGTATCCAGTGACACTGCTGCATCGCCGTACCCGTCGTTGTCAAAATCCAAATAGTATGTCAAAAGTGGCAGCCCGTCATCGACCAGGTCATTACAATTGTCATCAATGCCATTACAGGATTCGCTGGCGCCCGGATTTATTGTGGCGTTATTGTCGTCACAATCGTCGTTGCCAAAATAGCCATCGCCGTCATTATCCACGATGAAATAGGAATCCGCTTTGGCAAATGCTTCGTGACCTATGGCGATACCGATGTACCGGCCTGGGATGTCATCCGCCGGCGGATGAATGCCGCCCCAAATCCTGGAGAGGCTGGTTTGGTCCGAGGCATCGACGTAAGTGGCCCACTGGAGGATGATGTCCTGGCTCGGGCCTTCTTCAAAGACAAGGAATTCATTTCTTTCAGCCTCAAACTCTCCCATTCCACCAGGGAAAAATGGATCGCCTGTCAGCAAGGTCAGTATTTCAGCCGCAGCTCTGGAATAGGTTGAGTGACCGGATACATAACCGGCGAAAGGTGGCGTCACAAAGGAAGGCCTTTGATAGGGCCACCAGTTGTCAGCCAAAATCCACCCGACACCGGCAGCGTCCACAAGGGGGTTTGAAATGAAGTCATGTCCTCTCCATGTATATAATTTCACCTTGCCGACATGTTGTTGATTAGCCCCAGCAAGTGGATCGCCAACTTCAACGAGTTCAATATATCCTGGGATCAAAGGCAATCCGCCTTCAGAATAGTTGGGCAAACCGGGGTCACTGCATTGTCCCATTTCTGCAAGACCGCGGATCGCGGACACCGGTCTGATGTAATCATACCAGCCCTTAATCCCCCAGGATGAAACGGCACAATCGTGCATACCTCCACCTAATAAGAAATAGGCTTTCACATCCCATTCGAGATCATCAAGAATCGGTCCAGTGCCTATATATCGCCTTTCAAATAGAGGATGGTCATGCACATAATTGAGTATGGTAAACCAGTGCCCGGGTGGGGTCTCGGAAT
>JBFKJL010000375.1:0-2531 GCA_041631795.1 Saprospiraceae bacterium
GAGGATCTTGAGAATCTCAAAAACAAATTTCTCGGTCGGATGAGTGTCTCCCACGTTTTGAGCCAGGAACATCAGTTTTCCGAGCTTTTTAATGGTCGCATTGGCAGAGACAAACTGGAGGCTTTCAACAATATCCTGTTTAAGACAGATGAAACAGACCAGTTCTTCATCTGTGGTCCAAAACCGATGATATTTGAGTGCAAAGAGTGGCTCGAAAATCAAAATGTCCCTTTGGAAAGGATTCACTTCGAATTGTTTAATTCAAAAGTGACTGACAGTGAAAGATCGCGCGTGACCAAAGCAGCACCTAAGGGTGGGTGTACCGTCGTTGTCACAAAGGATGGCATGACCAGCCCATATGTTTTGGATTCAAAGCAAGTGGTCTTGCTCGACGCGTTGAATGCAAATGGTGCCGGATTGCCCTTTGCCTGCAAAGGTGGTGTGTGTTGTACTTGCAAGGCAATGCTTGAAGATGGGCAGGTGAACATGATCGTCAACTATGGTCTTGAACCAGATGAAATTGAAAATGGTTATATATTAACATGCCAGGCTGTTCCGCAGGATGATGCCGTGACAATTAATTTTGATATCTGATACATTTTAAAGCAGAAATATATGTCAACACAAGATCTATTGAAAAATTTCGACACTGCCATTGCTGATGATGAAAAGATTGAACCAAGGGATTGGATGCCCGATAAATACAGGCAAACCCTGATCCGGCAGATTTCCCAACACGCGCATTCTGAGGTCGTGGGTATGCTGCCTGAAGCCAACTGGATAAGCCGGGCGCCCAGCCTGAAACGCAAATTGGCCTTGTTGGCAAAAATACAGGATGAAGCCGGACATGGCCTTTACCTCTATTCCGCATGTGAAACTCTGGGTATAGACAGGGAAACACTCTTAGACCAATTGCACGAGGGCAAAGCCAAATATTCCAGCATTTTTAATTATCCTACCCTGACATGGGCTGACATCGGTGCCATCGGATGGTTAGTTGATGGGGCTGCAATCATGAATCAAATTCCATTGTGTCGCTGTTCTTTTGGTCCATATGCAAGGGCTATGGTGAGAATATGCAAGGAAGAATCTTTCCACCAGAGACAGGGTTTTGAAATCCTGCTCACCTTGTCCAAGGGCAGCCCCGAACAAAAAGCCATGGCACAGGATGCACTCAACAGGTGGTGGTGGCCTTCGCTCATGATGTTTGGTCCCCAAGATAAGGATTCCGTACATTCAGCTCAATCCATGACCTGGAAGATCAAAAGATTTTCAAATGATGAGCTTAGACAAAAATTTGTGGACATGACAGTACCACAGGCTGAAGTTTTGGGCTTGACTATTCCCGACCCCGACCTTAAATTCAATGAGGCAACAGGGCACTACGAATACGGTCCCATTGACTGGGATGAATTTTGGCGCGTTGTCAAAGGTCACGGCCCTTGTAACCAACAACGCATGGAAGCACGCATCAAGGCTCATGAGGACGGGCAATGGGTCAGGGATGCAGCAGTTGCTTACGCTGAAAAACAGCGCACGAGGAAAGCAGGAGCAGCCTAATTCTGATCATCATCCCGATCTAGAGCGGGATCGTTTTCTGGTATCGTGTATGCTTTTTGCTTCTTCCCAAACACAGACACATTGATATATCTCTTCGGGTTCAACCTAAGATCCTGGAGAAGAAGTGAAAGGTTTTTAGAAGTCATTTCAAGATTGTCATACAATTCTCGTTCGTTCAGCATTCTCGACATTGTTCCATCGCCCTCATTGATCTTGGAGAAGACATTTTGCAACTCGTTGACGGCAGTATTGGTCTCTGTCAGGACACCTTCCATGTTTTGAATTGCAGACTGGGCAGATGCCAACGTATTATTGGCATTCGAGATAGTGTTGGAAAGCGAGGCCTCCTTTAATTCAGCAGAGATCACCTCCAGGTTTTCAAGGATGCCGGTAATATTGTCATTGTAATTCACAAGATTTGCTGAGACTGAAGACATGTTTGCAACGGTCTTTTCAATGTGCCGTGAGGATTTGTCCATGATCTGCTCCATGGTTGAGGCGGATGCCGCAAGGCTTTCCAGTGCCGTGGCCAGGCTTTGGAAAGAACGATGGACCGCCGCATCGGAATCTTTGTCACCAAGGGATTCCAGAGTTTCCTGGATGGTCCCTGCAATGGTACTTGTCACCGGTTTGAGTTCTGAAGCTGGAAGCATTGAAGACACAATACCCAATTCTTTACTTTTCAGAATCTGTCCGGGTTCAGCACAGTTGTCACCATCACACATTTTGTCAAACTCAAGTGTAATTTCCTTACCGCCAAGGGGATTGGAAGAACGAAGAATGGCAACGGTGTGTTCCGGCAGTCGAATTTCATTTTTGACTTTGAAACCGATTTTGATCTTACTTACATCCTCGTCAATGGGATCGATGGAAATTACTGTTCCAACCTGGTAACCATGGATATAAACTGGGGTTGCTGTATCGACATCTCTAACATCACTGTAAACCCCGTAAAAGATCTTGTCTTTGGA